>NZ_JBXWQZ010000103.1:0-7769 GCF_059612645.1 Ruegeria sp. YKSF131
TCCACTCATCCGGATTGAAACCGGACCGCACGACACCAATCCCGACGGTCGGCAAAAAAAGTAAAGCTGCGAGAACCGCAGCCGTAAGCAACAAAACCCAAGCTGGCGCTCTGGTATCATCACTCATAAAGGAGCCCAATCAGAAACCGCATAAACCAATGAAAACAAACGACACCTTCTCTCAAACCATTGTCTTTATTTTAGTCATTACTTCTCAATGTGTCATCCACTCCCAGCCTCTGCAAAACAAATCCATTTGGACTCCAGATGCCGTTTCTTGATCCCGCCACTGCATTGCTCGTTCGAAGCATGACCTCAGTATCAGTCCCGCTTTCACGGCAGCCATGGCAGCTTCACATTTCCAAATCGCATATTCCCTAAACGTCTTGGAAAGCACAATACAACTAGTCAATACGGGCAAACGATCACGAACAATCAGGAGTATTCAGACAAAAAGGTCAGAGTTCAGCGCCAATGGCAACGCGACGGGACTCCTGCGTTGACTTGGCTCGGGCTGCGGAGGACAAATACACAGTAACGATTGTAATCTAGGTTTCGCCAATGCGTATTGTTTCATACATCTCCGCAATCTTACTCGTTGCTGTCTTTTCGTTTATTTTAGGGATGTGGACGACCCACAAAAACTGGGAGCCCTGGAAAGCATTCTCAGAGACCAAAGAGGCCATCAGATCGTGGAGAGCCACCGGGTATATAGTCCCGGGCGGAACCTACCTCCAGCGCCCGGCGCGCATGCCATCGGATTCATACGTCGTGCACCAGGCTGATAAAGTCGCGCCCGGCTATGTGCTGATCAACCGGATCGCCAATCCCGCGCCCGGCTATCTCACGGACCTCATCGATACCGAAGGCAACGTGCTGCACACGTGGAAGATTGATCATTCAAAAGTTATCGAAGGTGGGAACGAAGCCGAATTCGTGCACGCCATTCGCCCTCTGCCCGATGGGTCGATCCTTGCCAATTTCGACGACAGCATGGGCATGGCGAGGTTTGATACATGCGGCGACATCATATGGCGGCGCACAGATATGGTCTTTCACCATTCGCTGACCGAAGATCCCGACCTTGGCGGCTTCTGGACCTGGACCTCCAAAATCTGGGATGGCGGGCACGATCAGCAAATGGCCCGGATTGATGCGGAAACCGGAGAAACGCTTGAGAGCATTGACCTGGCGAAAGACGTCATCCTTCCTGACCCTAAGGCGCAACTGGCATTCCGTATTCCCAACGGTTTCAAGTGGCGCTGGGATGCAGAGGCCGATGAAATCCCGGACATCATTCACCCAAATGATGTCGAAGTCCTGCCATCGGAATGGGCCGGGGCATTCCCTCAATTCTCTGCAGGTGACCTTATCATGTCACACCGAGCAATCGATCTGGTTGGTGTTGTCGATCGGAAGACGAAGCGTCTGAAATGGCACAAAGCGGGGCCGTGGGAGCACCAGCACGATGCGGATTTTCATCCCGATGGCACAATTACGGTATACTCGAACAATACCGATCGCCGCCGATCCTCCATTATTGAAATGGATATGAAAACCGGTGAGGTGCGCGATAAATTCGCGGGATCCGAATTGGTCTTCGACAGTTTCATCATGGGGCAGCAGGAACGGCTGCCCAATGGCAATTGGCTGATCTCCTCACCAATGGAGGGCCGGGTGATCGAGGTGACGGCAGACGGGGATTTGGTGCGCGAATTGTCGAACATACTGACTGACGACTACAATTCGATCATCACAACGGCCGTTCATGTTCCGCCCGATTACTTTGACACGCTGCCGTCCTGTGACAAATGAAATCGCAAAAAAGGCCATCGGCCGCGCTTGATAAAGGCGTGTTGGACCCGAAATTACTCAGGAGCAAATCATGAACAGACGATTTTCAGTTACAGCGAGCGCTGCATTTGCTTTGGTCAGCCTTGCATGTGCCACGCCAGCTCATGCGTATATAGGGCCGGGGGCCGGTCTCGGCGCGATTGGCCTGGCCCTGGCCCTGCTGGTTGTCGTGGTTTTGCTGATTGCCGGCTTTCTTTGGTTCCCGATCAAGCGGGCACTGAATGCCCGTCGCAACGCCAGGACCGCTGAGACCCCACCTGACGAGCGTCATTGATGATCGCTTTCTGCGTCTCGCTGCTGGCGGTTCTTGGATTTGCAATAGGCCTATTGAAGACCGGAGTTGTTCCGGCGGCCCGGTCTTTGGTTGCATCCTCGGTTCGCGGGGTTTCTGCGATGTTTGACGCGGAAACCACAGATGAAGAGAAAGAGGTCGCCGTTCGCCGCGCCGCGTTCGAGCTCTTGAAAGGCGTCTGGCAACTCGCCTGGCGTTTCGGCCTGTCGCTTGCCGCTGCCGGAACACCAATACTTCTGGCTGATATCGCTGGCCTTGCAACCACCGATGAGGTGATGGGGCTGATGCTCCGCCTTGATTATATCGTCGTCGTCACTGCAGCAGCGATCCTTATCGCCCGGTTCGTCTCGAAGCGTTTGCCTGGAAGCAAGCCCTCCGAAACCGAAGCCTATTCGGAAGGTGACCGCCTGGTTCACGCTTTGGCTTTTTCGACGCCATTATTAATGAAATCCCTGGCGGCCGCAGATGACAGGGTCTTTGGGTGCACCAATAAGACAAGGGGATCACGACCTCCGATCTTCATCACTTCCCTGGCCCGAGGTGGCACAACCGCGCTCTTGAACGCATTTTTTGATATGCCCGTGATCGCAACGCACCAATACCGGGACATGCCATTTATCACCGCCCCCTACCTCTGGTCAGTCCTCGGCGGAAAACGATCAGATCGGGTGACGCGCCGCGAACGAGCCCATGGTGACGGGCTTGAGATTGACCTCGACAGCCCCGAGGCATTTGACGAAGTGCTATGGCGCCTCTACTGGCCGGACAAATATCACCAGAAAGCCATCGACCTTTGGCAAGAGGGTGGCAAGAACGAACCAGCCTGTGATCGGCTGCGTAGACATTTTGACAAGATCGTTGCGCTACGGCGCCCCGGGCAGGCGCAGGCGCGATATCTGTCGAAGAATAACGCAAACATCGCGCGATTAAATGTGTTGCCGTCTTATTTCCCCGGCTGCGACATCATTGTCCCGCTGCGCCGACCGGCCGCACATGCGGCCTCACTGCTGCGCCAGCATAAAAACTTTCTTAACCTTCAGGCCAAAGATGATTTCGTTCGCCGCTATATGCTGGACATAGGGCATCTCGAATTTGGCCTGCTGCACCGGCCCATTGCGTTCGACACGTTCGACCCCGGCCAGACCGGCCCCAAACAGCCGGATTACTGGCTGCACTACTGGATTGCAGCCTTTCGCCACGTCGAAAAGCAAAGCGACATATGCTTGATCGTCACGCAGGATGATCTCAGAGTCCGTCCTGATCAGACAATGCACGCTTTGTGCGAGACGCTGGAGCTTCCCCGAAAAGGCCAGTGCTTCGACAACTATTTTCGCAACACACCAGACCAAACCCCTGATCACTTGTTTGACGCCGAATTGCTGCACACGGCGAACGCGCTCTACGCCAATCTTGATAAACTGGCCGTGAGGTAGCGAAACTTGGGGTAATTAATAGATCCTCCCCATGACAATCGCTGCGAACACCTGCTTTAAAGCTCTCACCCTGATCATATTTTCCTACAGACAAGGTAAAGCTCAAGACATCTAACTGCCTGGCTGAAAAAGTGATTTAATCCCTCAGGGGATCACCTGCATTCTGATGGATGGTTGCAGTTTTTTGAAAAACGACCTGTTTTGGTGTAAGGTCCCCAGAATTCATACGTTTTCATTTTTTGAGCTTATCATCTCAAGGTCAAAACCCGCGATGGAAAAGCTTCTTTTTAAGAAAGTCGAGCTTTGGGTCCTGGGACTGGTTCTGGTCACGGGGCTGTTAGGCATGGTCTTATTTGGTGCGGTCGTTCTCGACGAAGAGCGGGGAAATGAAGACCGGGGCGGCGATCACTTCGGAGCGATAGGTGAAGCGGCCCTGACGTTGGCCGAAATCCCAGAGAATGCACGGCAAGCAATTAAGCAGATTGGGCGGCCAGACACCAAAATGATGCCCTTTCTTCGTCTTTCCGCGGATGAAGATTTGCCCGCCGGATGGTCATGGAGGCAACCGCCTGGCTCCGGCGGGTTGACCGGGTACTTGTTACTAAGCCGCTATAACGGCGATCAGGCGCGACACGTGATCGAGTTGATGTCTCTGGAGACCGGAGAGATTCTCAGAACCTGGTCACCAGAGCCCGAAGCGTTGCTGGCCACTGTTAACCGACTTCCAGAATTTGATGGGTTCGCACGCTACGAAAACTGGAATAACGCCTATTTTCGCTATATCCACCCGTACCTGACCGAAGAAGGGGATCTTCTGGTCAAAAACCACATTGCGCCGCTGTTCATGCTAACACCTTGCGGTGACGTCCGATGGTCACGAAGCGAATATTTGTTTCACCATTCAACCAGCCCTGACGGACAGGGCGGTTTCTGGATCCCAAGTTACAAGCTGAATGACTGGCCTGAAAACCTGTCACCTAAATTTGCCCGCGAATCTCTGGTGCGGGTAAACGCCAAAGGCGAAGTGGTCTTCGAAGAGGCGCTGGATGAAATTTTAGATAGCAACGGTTTGCGCCACCTGCTATTCCCCGCCGCCAATTTTTATCACGACCCAATGCACCTGAACGACATCGAGCCGGTTCTTACCAATGGGCCTCATTGGAAAAAAGGAGACCTGTTTCTAAGTTTGCGCACGCCGTCTCTTGTTATGCTTTACCGGCCGTCGACTCACGAAATCATCTGGTCCCAGGCAGGCCCCTGGTTGTCGCAGCATGACGTGGACATCCTTGATGATCACCGGATCGCCGTGTTCAACAATAATGCCTATGATCGCGGACTTGGCGCACGTGTGGAAGGCATAAGCGAAACTTTGATCTATGATTTTGAGGATGGTTCAGTGGAAAGCCCCTTTCGTGCGGCATTGGAAGGTTTGGGGGCCGCGACAGTATCGGAAGGTTTGCAGGATTTCACACCGTCCGGGCACTTGATTTTCGAAGAAGCAAACCGTGGCCGCGTATTCGCACTCAATAGCACTGGTCAGATTGTCGCTACATTCGTCAACAGGGCACAAAACGGAGAGACTTATTCCCTGGGATGGTCACGTTACATATCTCAACCTCACGGCGAGAAAGCCCTGAAAGCCATATCCGACAGCGGGTGTTAGGGTCACGAGCCTATGCATCCCCATCGCAAATATTTCTAATTCAGGGCACTTATTGTAATGTTAACCGAGAATATTTGACCCTGTCACCACCGGGCACACTTGGTTTTTGCTAAATAGAAATCATGAGCATACTCGAAAAAGATAGCGTGTTCCTAATTAGGCGTGAGCGCCGAAACGTGGCCGTCTTCATTGCGCTGGCAATCACAATTGTATTGACGATTATCTTGCGGTTATGGGGAATTGAATCCCGCAGTCTTTCTCATCCGGAAATCTATGTTCCCGGTATCCCTCTTGTTCCCGGCATCTCCGAGCCCCCCCCACGGCTTGGGCTTACGGAAACGATCTGGTGGCACTTTCATGACGAGCCGCACCCCATGGGGTGGTATGTGGCCATGTTGGGCTGGACCAAAACGTTCGGAACCTCTCATCTCGCGCTACGGTTTCCGGGTGTCCTGTTTGCCTTGGGCTCCATCCCGCTGATTTTCCTGATCGCGCGAAGCGTATTCGGATCGACCGTGGCATGCCTGGCCGCGCTATTGCTGGCGCTCCATGGCTTTCACATCGCATGGAGCCAGATGGCCCGCATGTATGTTGCCGGGGCTTTCCTGTCACTCTTAGCAACCTGGCTTTTGATTACCCTTGTAAGGACACGCAGACCGAGACCTGGAATCGAGATTGCTTATGTTGCTTCGGTCATGGCCGGAATTCTGACGGTCGAGTTCTTCTGGCCATTGATCCTGCTTCACCTGTTCTGGACAATATTGGTTCTGCCCCGGCCCAATGTAGAGGTTGAATATCTTGCGCATCGGTGGCGGACCCCCAGGCTGTTCCAAATACAAGCCCTAGCCTTCATCCTGTCCGCGCCAGCACTGACGCATGCAGTTTACCGCGCGCGAAAAACTGCGGTACGCGATCCAAATCCCGAATTTCTGGTAGAATACTTCTCCTTCGGGTTTCTATATGCGAAGGATCACCGCATCATTCCGATGCTACAGATCGGACCAGCCTGGACCTGGATTATTCTTATCTTTGCCCTCGTGTTGCTGGCAGCCAGTCTGAGAGCGCCAAAGCGCGAAGCGCCGGTTGTAAGCTTGGAGCGAAACATTCCTTTTTGGATTTTGGGTTTTGCAGCTATCTGTTCAGCCTGTTTCATGCTGTGGCTTGCCTCAATCGCTCACCGCCGGACCGAATTGCTGACGGCAATGTCCGTTTTACCCTTTCTTGCGCTCCTTATTCCGACCATGGGCACGGCATGGCGCGCGCTAATCCCGAGACTGCCATCGAAAACCCTGCACTACCCTCAGGAACGAACCTTGCTCCTATGGCTTCTTGCCGTGGCTTCTCCGCTGATCATTTTTGTGGCGTCCTACAAGGTATATGTTCTGGCCGACCGGGCCTTTTTACTCTTCATACCCTACTATCTAATCCTCTGTGCAGCGGGAGCCGTCTGGATGTTCCGACGCCCGCCCCTCAGGCTGGTGTCGATAGGGATATGCGTCATCGTGTTTGTGTTCAGTATACCTTATGCCGCCCAAAAGCCCGGTGCTCCAAACGATTACCAGGGAATTGCACAAGCGATGCTGCCTGAAATGCGCCCTGATGACCTTGTCTTTATGCGGCAGGCACGCGACTGGACGGATACACCTCTGTTCTATTACATCAACGACGCTAATTTTATTGTATCGGAGCATGAGGCCGCCTTGCGTGCTCATCCAAGTGCTCGTGTCTGGTTGGTCACTTGGCCGGGCGAAGGAACCCCAACAGTATCCGATGCGCGGCGCGCAGCACTTCGAGGCTATAGGCAAACATTAATAATCGAAAAACGGCGGGCCAACGCAGAACTCTTTGAACCCAGAACAAAGACCCATTGATCTCAGCGATTACCAGTCGAAACCCAAGCCATGACCTGAGTGACATTCTATATCTTGGAACGTCCAATGACCAAAAGTCCGCAACAGATACATAGCTTCACGGAAGAGCAGTTGTTTTAGAATTTGAAAAGTTTTTAGCTTTTAATCAATATATTACCAACATAATAGACAAAATATAACCAAATTGTTTAGCGCTTTGCTTTTTTTGAAATTCTGTCAATTAGAGTTGATAAGTATCCCTTATCACGTTTGATTGATTTTGCCGGGAAATGGGCGCAGAATGTGCCTCATGAAGCCTCTTGCGCCTTATCTTCCCAGCCCCTCCGCTGCCCTCCCCCAGGCCGATCAGGAGGCGCTCACCGATCTTTATGTGCGCGGTACGCCAGCCAATACGCTGCGCGCTTATGAGCGCGACCTGCTCTATATCACCGCGTGGAAGGCTTTGCGCTTTGGCACGACTCTGGACTGGCCCGAAAGCGAAGCCACCGCACTGGCCTTTATCCTCGATCATGCGCGCGACCTGACGGGCGTGCCGGTGGACGATCGCGCCCGCCAGACGGTCGAGGCACTGATCGCGCAGGGATTGCGCAAGTCGCCGGCCTGCCCGGCCCCCTCAACGCTGGACCGGCGCATCGCCTCCTGGCTGGCCTTTCACC
>NZ_JBXWQZ010000104.1:0-7824 GCF_059612645.1 Ruegeria sp. YKSF131
CTTGCGCTTCCTGTCTCGGTCCCATCATGGCTGATCCCTCCCTTTAGGAAGAATTGAATCAGCAACTTACCAACCGATCAAGCCCGAGTTTTTCAACAAAATAAGCCCAAAACATCGGATGTTGCGTAGCGATCGAACATCCGCTTTGCGATTTCACGGCAATAGGGAAGTTGGTTCCATCGTGCATCTCCGCCGATCCCGGATACGAAAATCGTGAACTCTCGGCCAGAACGTCCGCCACAAAAGGGGATGTGGCCACCACTTGCAATAACCATTGGCTAAATGGTTTCCTATTCTAATTGTGTCCCGCAATGTGCATGGTTGGGGCCATGTCTTTCACGCTGAAACAGATCAGGTATTTCGCTGCGGCTGCCGAGATGGGCTCGATCAGCGCCGCGTCGCATTCGCTGTCGATCTCGCAGAGCGCGGTGACTGAGGCGATCAAGGATCTTGAGGCGATCTTGGGCGTGAAGCTGTTCGAGCGCCACCCCCGCGGCCTACACATCACGCCGGAGGGGCGGCGGTTTCAGCGCAGCGTCACCGCGATCCTGGCGGAGGTTGCGAATGCGACCCGCGTGCTGGCCGAGGGTTCAAAGCGCGTTGGCGGGCAGTTGAACCTTGGCGTGACCTCTCTGACGGCGGGCTATGTTTTGTCCGAGATGCTGTCGAAATTCCGGCGCCTTCATCCGGATGTCGAGGTGACCGCCATCGAAGATACCGGGGAATATCTGGAGCATCTTCTGGTCGGCGGGGAGTTGGACGTCGCTGTCATGGTGACGACCAACCTGCGCAATGTTCACGCGCTTCAGTCCGAAATTTTCGAGGTGTCGCCCTTCCGCCTCTGGCTGCCGATCGACCACCCGCTGGCCAAGCAGCAAAGCATCGCGCTGCCGGATGTGGCGGATGAACCCCTGATCGTTCTGGATGTCGACGAGATGGAGCAGGAGGCGGTCAAGCTACTCTCGGCCTTTGGTAAACGGCCCAAGCTGGCCTTCCGCACCCGCAGCGTCGAGGCTGTTCGGTCGCTTGTGGCAACCGGGGCGGGCGTCGCGATTCTGCCCGATCTGGTCTATCGGCCTTGGTCGCTGGAGGGCGATCGCATCGTCAGCCGGGATGTCTCCGGGACGTTGCCGGTAGTCCAGGTCGGGCTGGTCTGGCGCAAAGGCGCCGGAATGTCCGAAGCCACGCGCGAGTTTATCACGATGATGCAGACACTAACCGCGTCCGGGGTCCGGTGACGGTGTCAGGCATCGGAAGAAACGATACCTAACCATCTGATTTTTGAATTTGCGATATCTGGCCGCAGGGCGCATCCTTTCAAAAAACATATCGAACTTTGGGAGGAGTGATATGAAACGCTATCTGAAATCCTGCACCATGCTGACCTTTGCGGTCGGTATCGCAGCTCAGCCGGTCTATGCCGAGATGATGACCTCGCTCGGCGCGGGCGAAGGCCAAGTCAGCATCGTCGCCTGGCCCGGTTATATCGAGCGTGGCGAAACGATGGAGGCCTTCGACTGGGTGACCGGCTTCGAGGCCGCCACTGGCTGTATGGTCAATGTCAAAACCGCGAACACCTCGGACGAGATGGTCGCGCTGATGAACGAAGGCGGGTTTGACCTTGTCACCGCGTCGGGCGACGCGTCGCTGCGCATGATTGCCGGTCGTCGGGTTCAGGAAATCAACCCGGCGCTGATCCCGTCCTGGGGCACTCTGGACCCGCGTCTGGAAAGCGCACCCTGGCATACCGTCGACGGCAAGCATTACGGCACGCCCTATATGTGGGGCCCGAACGTGCTGATGTATAACACCGAGGCCTTTGGCGGCAACGCGCCGACCTCGTGGAATGTGGTCTTTGAAGAGCAGACCCTGCCGGACGGGCAGAGCAACTCGGGCCGCGTGCAGGCCTATGACGGACCGATCCACATCGCCGATGCCGCGCTCTACCTGATGCATCACCAGCCGGAGCTGGGCATTACATCGCCCTACGAGCTGAACGAAGAGCAATATGCGGTTGCGCTGGATTTGCTGCGCGGTCAGCGCAAGCTGGTCGGCCGCTACTGGCATGACGCCTTCATCCAGATCGACGACTTCAAGAACGAAGGCATGGCGGCCTCGGGCTCGTGGCCGTTCCAGGTGAACCTGCTGCAGGGTGATGGCGCACCGATCGCCTCGGTCATCCCGGTCGAGGGCGCAACGGGCTGGGCCGACACCACCATGATGCATGCCGATGCCGAGCATCCGAACTGTGCCTATATGTGGATGGAACACACGCTGAGCTCGAACCTAATGAGCGACCTGTCGGTCTGGTTCGGTGCCAACCCGGCTGTGCCCGCCGCCTGTACCGATGGCCGCGGCATGCAGAATGCCGAGGGCTGCACCAAGAACGGCTTTGACGATTTCGAGCGTATCGCGTTCTGGCAGACCCCGGTCAGTAAATGTGAAAGCCAGGGCGAATGTGTGCCCTACTATCGTTGGGTCTCGGATTATATCGGCGTCATTGGCGGCCGTTGATTTGACCTGAAACCTCTGCCGTCCCGGTCCTGCGGGGCGGCAGACTGCTATCCTAGAGAGACACCATGACTACTGCCGTCCGATTCCGCGGCGTTTCCCGCCATTTCGGAAATGTGAAAGCTGTTGACCGCGTAGACCTTGAGGTTGCGCCCGGTGAGTTCTTTGCCATGCTTGGCCCGTCGGGCTCGGGCAAGACGACCTGCCTGCGGCTGATCGCCGGGTTCGAACAGCCGACCTCTGGCGAGATCGAGATTTTTGGAGCGGAATCCTCGCGCGTGCCGCCCTATCGCCGCCCTGTGAACACCGTCTTTCAGGACTATGCGCTGTTTCCCCATCTCAGCGTGACCGATAACGTCGCCTACGGGTTGATGATCAAGGGGCTGGGCAAAGCCGAGCGCCGCCGCGCCGCCGAAGAGGCGCTGGAGCTTGTCGCACTGCCGGGTTATGGCGGCCGCAAGCCCTCGGACCTGTCCGGCGGACAGCGTCAGCGTGTCGCGCTGGCCCGTGCGCTGGTCAACAACCCCAAGGTTCTGCTGCTGGACGAGCCGCTGGGCGCGCTGGACCTCAAGCTGCGCGAGGCCATGCAGGAAGAGCTGAAAAGCCTTCAACGGCAGCTGGGCATCACCTTTGTCTTTGTCACCCATGATCAGAGCGAAGCCTTGTCGATGGCCGATCGGGTTGCCGTTTTCGATCAGGGCAAGATCCAGCAAATCGGCTCGCCCGAGGATATCTATGACCGCCCCGACACGCCGTTCGTGGCGGATTTCGTGGGCTCTTCCAACGTGCTCCACCCAGAGCTGGTCCGCAAACTGACCGGCAAATCGGCCCATGCCAGCCTGCGCCCCGAGGCGATCCGCCTGACCAGTGAAGGCCCGGCGGCCACGGTGCAGTCCTGCGCCTTTCTGGGCTCGGCGACCCGTGTTTCGCTGGACTGGGATGGCGAACAGGTCGCCGTTCTTCTGCCCAAAGGCGCAGAGATACCGGTGCCGGGTCAGACTGTTCACCTGTCCTGGGAGGCCGATGCGCTTTACCTGATGGAGGGCGCTAATGGCTGACGCACGCCCAAACGGCGCGTTCGGACGCCTGTCGGATCTGCTCTGGCGCAGGCCGCGGGTTCTGCTTCTGCTGCTGATCGGCCCGCCCGCCTTGTGGCTTGGCGTGATCTATCTGGGGTCGCTCTTTGCGCTGCTTGCGCAAAGCTTCTTCTCGATTGACGAGTTCTCGGGCCTGATCAATTACGAATTCACCCTGCGCACTTATGGCGAGCTATTCCGCCCGGCCAATCTGGATATCATCCTGCGCACCGTGGTGATGGCGACCAGCGTGACCATCGCGGCCGCGGTGATCGGCTTTCCGGTCGCCTATTACGCCGCGCGTTTCGCGCGTGGGCGCTGGAAGGCGCTGTTTTATCTGGGCGTGATGCTGCCGCTTTGGTCCAGCTATCTGGTCAAGGTCTATAGCTGGAAGCTGATCCTTGCGAAGGAGGGCATCCTGAGCTGGGTCTTTGCAGAGCTGCACCTGACCTGGCTGCTCGAGGCCTACCTCTCGATCCCGGTGCTGGGCGGTAACTCGCTTTCGGTCAGCTGGACCGGCACCTTCCTTGTGTTCCTCTATGTGTGGATCCCCTTCATGATCCTGCCAATCCAGGCGGCGCTCGAGCGCGTTCCGGCCTCGATGCTCGAGGCCAGCGGAGACCTGGGCGCCCGGCCGGGCCAGACCTTTCGCCATGTGTTGCTGCCGCTCGCGCTGCCGGGTGTCATTGCGGGGTCGATCTTTACCTTCTCGCTGACGCTGGGTGACTACATCATTCCGCAGATCGTTGGCACCTCGGCCAGGATGATCGGTCAGGCGGTCTATCAGTTCCAGGGCACGGCCGGGAATATTCCGCTTGCGGCCGCCTTTGCCATCGTTCCGATCCTGATCATGGGCGTCTATCTCTATGTCGCACAACGAAAGGGGGCTTTCGATGCACTCTGACCGCGCCTCCTTCGGCCTGAAACTCGCAGCAGGGGCGGGGCTGACTTTCATGCACCTGCCGATCCTGTTGATCTTCGTCTATGCCTTCACGACCGAGGACAAATCCTATCAATGGCCGCCCCCCGGCCTGACACTGAAATGGTTCGCCGTCACCTGGGAGCGTCCGGACGTCTGGGAGGCTCTCTCCCTGTCGGTGCGGGTTGCCAGCATCTCGACCGTGATCGCGCTTCTGTTGGGCACGCTCTGCGCGGCGGCCGTGGCACGCGCCAAGTTCTTTGGTCGCGAGACGATCTCGCTGCTTGTGATCCTGCCGATTGCACTTCCCGGCATCATCACCGGCATCTCGCTGCGGGCGGCCTTTAACCTGGGGGACATCCCGTTCAGCTTCTGGACCATCGTCCTGGGCCACGCGACTTTCTGCATCGTGGTTGTCTACAACAACGCGGTGGCGCGGTTCCGGCGGACTTCGGGCAGCCTGGTCGAGGCCTCTATGGATCTGGGCGCGAATACCTTCCAGACCTTCCGCTATGTCATCCTGCCCAATATCGCCACGGCGCTTCTGGCGGGCGGCATGCTGGCCTTCGCCCTCAGCTTTGACGAGGTGATCGTGACCACCTTTACCGCCGGGCAGCAGCAGACGCTCCCAATCTGGATGTTGGAAGAGCTGGTGCGCCCCCGTCAGCGCCCCGTGACGAATGTCGTTGCCATGGTCGTGGTGCTGGTGACCTTCCTGCCGATCCTCGGCGCATATTATCTGACCCGCGGCACGGAGAGCGTGGCCGGGCAAGGCAAATAAAGTAGAAAGGGCTCCCTGATGGAAACCAACATGCTGATTGGCAATTCTTTCGAAGCAGGCACGGATCAGGAAGAAATGGTCCTGAACCCCCGCACGGGCGAGGTGATTGTCCAGATCCCCGAGGCCGACCCGGCGCAGATCGACCGCGCCGTCACGGCGGCGCGCGCGGCCTTCACCGGCTGGGCGCTGACCACCCCCGGCGAGCGCGCGGGCTATCTGCTGCGGATCGCGGATGCGGTCGAGGCCAATCTGGAGATGCTCTCCCAGCTAGAGGCACTGAACTGCGGCAAGCCGATCGACGGTGTGCGCAATGACGAAATTCCGGCGGTCGCGGATTGTTTCCGCTTCTTCGCGGGCGCGGTGCGCAACATGCATGGGCCGATTGCCGGGAATTACCTGCCGGGCCATACCAGCATGATCCGCCGCGACCCGATCGGCGTCGTCGCCTCGATTGCGCCGTGGAACTATCCGATCATGATGATGGCCTGGAAACTGGCTCCGGCCCTTGCAGGCGGCAACACCGTTGTCATGAAACCGTCCGAGCAGACGCCCCTGACCGCACTGGCTTTCGCCAAGATCCTAGCCGATATCCTGCCGGAAGGCGTGGTGAACGTGATCGCCGGCAAGGGCGGCTCGGTCGGGAACGCGCTGATCAACCATGACGGCGTCGATATGGTCTCGATCACCGGGGATGTGGCGACGGGGAAAAAGGTGCTTCAGGCCGCCTCGCGCACCGTCAAGCGCACCCATCTGGAGCTAGGCGGCAAGGCTCCGGTCATCGTCTATGACGATGCCGACCTGTCGGCGGTGGTCGAAGGGCTCAAGGCCTTTGGCTATTACAATGCCGGGCAGGACTGCACCGCAGCCTGCCGGATCTATGCGGGCGCAGGGATCTATGAAAACCTTGTGGCCGAGCTGTCCGACGCAGCGGCCAGCATCGTCTATAACAATGCCGATGACAGCCTGAACGAGATCCCGCCGCTGATCTCGCCGCGCCAGCGCGACCGGGTCGCCAGCTTTGTCCAGCGCGCCGCTGACCTCTCGCATGTCGAGATCGCCACCGGTGGCGCAACGGTGGACGGGCCGGGCTTCTACTACAAACCCACCGTCGTCGCAGGCGCCCGCCAGGAAGACGAAATCGTCCAGCGCGAAGTGTTCGGCCCCGTGGTCTCGGTCACCCGGTTCACCGAGGACGACCCGGTCGTCGATTGGGCCAATGACAGCCAATACGGCCTGGCCTCGTCGGTCTGGACCGGAAATATCGGCCGAGCGATGGATGTCGCCGCCAGGCTGCAATACGGCTGCACCTGGGTGAACACACATTTCATGCTGACAACGGAAATGCCGCATGGCGGGCTCAAGCAATCGGGCTATGGCAAGGACATGTCCATGTATGCGCTCGAGGATTACACTGCGGTCAGACACATCATGGTGGCGCATTGACTGCGAAACTGGAGTTTCCGGTCTTGAACAACTCGGCACTTGGGAAAGCGTCGCGTCACCCCTTGCAACGGGGGTGTCCGGACGTTTGGAAAGTTGGGCGCTTCAGCAGGGGAAGCCGCCGTTCGCAATTCTGAGTCCAAGGCCCGGAAGGTCCGCGAAGCAGACATTGAACAGAGTTGCGACGAATGACCGATCTGCGGACTTTTCTGCCAGTTGGCGTTTGTGTTCAAATGGCTGCTGTTTGCAGTTCGCGGCTCTGGCGGTCGTAGCTTAGCCGGGATGTTGTCACTGATAGGCGTAGGTCAATAGATTTGCTTCGTAATAACAATAAAGATCTGAAAGATTTCTTCACGTCTCTGGACCAGTTCTGTTCACGTCGATCCGTGATCGGAAAGCTCGAGGGCTGAGGCCCACGGCTTCTCGGAATGCGCGTGAGAAGTTCGAGCGATCGGAGTAACCGAGCGCGCCGGCTATTTCGTCTACGGTGTCGCCGCTCGTTCGCAAACGGTCCTTTGCGTAAGCAATCTTCGCCCGGCGTAATTCATCCGACACGCTGGTTTTTTCCTTGGCAAGACGTCGAGCCAAAGTTGCTCGGCTCATTGACACGAGGGTTGCCGCGTCATTGGCGCTGAGACCTCCCTGGCCGATCTTATGTGCGATTACAGCTCGGAAATCGGCGACGAAGCGGCTCACGTCGTTTGTTTGATCGCATGTCCCAACTGAGTTTCCCAAGACTTTGCGATCGACAGAATGGACAAGCCATTTGGAGGGAAACTTCAATCGGAAGCCCATCTCATCGCCCTTGAGCCGTTTGAATTTCGAAAAACTGACAGGAAGTACGTCTGGATTACAGAGAACAATGGTCATTTCGCCGGAGTCGAACCGGTCGCCCACGGCACGCCTGAGAATTCCCAGGCTGAGGCCCACCATGAAACCATCGTTCTGTGCCGGCAAAATTGTTGGGCGAAAAAGACGAGTTTCACCGTGTCCGTCGTCAGGGATTTTGGGACAGATGGCGGCGTGAGCTAAGAGAGGGTCTGGCTCATCTGGTTCATGTGATTATGCGGCGGATTTGCGGTGAAGCAAGCGTCGCG
>NZ_JBXWQZ010000105.1:0-7447 GCF_059612645.1 Ruegeria sp. YKSF131
CGACCTCACAATCCATCCTGTCCATCAAAATGATGATCCCAAGCCAAAAAAGGACACAAAAGTCAAAACCGATTGGAGGCTCCGAGATCAACCAAGTTTCCACACACCCTCCGGACAAACCGGACTTGTGCAGGCGCAGCGAACGTGAGTGTGAGAGGTATTCGCGGGCGCAGCATTGCACTTACAGCGATGCAGCAAGTTTCCCCAGACTGATCTTTTGAAGCTCTCTAAATTCGCTAAAAGGAGACTACCTTTGCACGACGATGTATTCGTCCAATTAGGAGAATGGGATGGCAACGACCATAGTGTCGCCAGTTTCTGGCTGCACAGACCCGGACCGGACTGCGAGCTGGTGATCGCGTAGAGTACTCATGAGAGCTGCCTTCGGAGCCTAGCATCGTCAAAAGGCATAAAACCTGGGTCGGTTTGCCCGTTTAAGTTGGGACATTTTCACAGCCCTAACTCTAAAAAACACCAACATTTACTATCATCAATCTTATTAGAAGAATGCGTATCAAGGGAATCGATGGCGAGAAAATCTGGGCTCATATCCATCAACAGAAAAACAGGGGATAAATCAGGGGATACACAAGGTACCGCTCTGAAAAACATTATATTACAGAATCTTATCATGTAAAGTGGTGCCCCCACACGGACTCGAACCGCGGACCTACTGATTACAAATCAGTTGCTCTACCAGCTGAGCTATAGGGGCATTGGCAGTCGATTACTTCGTCCGACAGAGGACTGCAACCCTCATTTTTGACTCGAACTTGGGGATTGCCCGTTTTCCTGAGAAAGTGCAGAAACCGCGGGGTTGTTTCGTTGCAGATTTTCATGCGACGCAAAGACATAGAATGGGATGGACACAGCCCCTGAGGGTAAAAGGACTAAAGATGCAGGTAGTAATCCATGCCGGGGCCGCCTTTGCCGATGAAGGGCAAGTGCTGTCCTCGCTTTCGGCAATCAAGCAGGCCTTGGTGGATTGCCGTGCTGCGATCTTGGGGCCACGCGGCGGGCGTCAGTTTGTCAAGGTTCTGTCTGATGCTCTTGCTCAGGATTTGACTGATTCAGAAACGCAGGACGGGCTGCACGCCCTTCTTCCAGATGATCCAAATGTTGATCGTGTCATCCTCTCGAACGACAAGTTCTTTGGCCCAACACGTTCTGCCCTGCAACATGGACAGATTTACCCTTTTGCCGGGCAGCGGACAGCCTATGCCCAGACCTTGCTGGAGGATGCTCAAGTTGAATTATTCGTCGGTCTGGTGAACCCTGGGATTTTCATACCCAAGGTCCTGATGTCGATCCATGAAGATCACCGGCAGGAGATTCTGACCAGCACCGATCTGAGCTGCCTGAGCTGGTTGAGCATGATCGAAGATCTGCGCGATCTTGCGCCTCAGGTGCAGCTCACTTTGTGGAAGAATGAACACTTGCCACTGATTCTGGGGGATATCATGCGCGCAATGGCGGGCCTGCCCGGTGACGCTCCTCTGGTGGATGAGTATGCGTTGCTGTCGTCGCTTCTGACTGAAACCGGTCAACGGCATGTTCTGGACATCGTGCGGGGCAGCGACGGCCTCGACAAAGATACTCAACGCGAAGACCTTGCGCGGATATTGGAAGACCACGCCCGGCCCGATGAGGTCGAAGAGGAACTTGATCTGCCCGGCTGGAACGCCGACATCGTTGACGCATTTACAGAGCTTTACGAGCAGGATCTGGCAGTCATCCAGACCATGCCAGGTATCCGGGTACTGTAACCTTTCTTTCGCGGCTGCACCCTTACTGATGCCTTTTCGTTTGCCGGATGATCCAGTCCGCAAATGCTTGTACGGCTTCGTTCCTCTGCCCGGTTGGTGTGGCAATGAAATATGCGCTGCCCGAGGTATTCGCCAGTTGCCCGGTCTGGACCAGCGCGCCCGACGCCAACTCGGCCTCGATCAGATAGGACGGCAAAATCGCAGCCCCAAGCCCGGCAACTGCGCCTTCGATCAGCATCGAGAACTGATCAAAGCGCATTCCTGGAAAAACCGTTCTGGCCTCAAGTCTATGGCTGGCATGATATTCGGACCACAGCCCGGGCCGCGAGGTCAGATGCAACAGCGGCAGATCGAACACATGCTGTTCCTCGAAAGTCCGTTGGTCGCCCAACAACACAGGCGCAGCCGCTACAACAAGTTTTTCCGGGAACAGCTTGCGTAGCCGCGCACCGGGCCAGTCTTCGTGCCCAAAGTGAATGGCAAGGTCCATGCGCCGCTCTTCCAGGCTGAACGGCGTCGTGTAGGAATGCAGATCCAGTTCGATCCCCGGATGCAGGTGCTTGAAATCCGGCAGTCTGGGCACCAGCCACCGTGTCGCAAAGGTGGGCAGGACCGCCAAGGTCAGCAACGACGCACCGTCACCGGCCGCGATCGCACGATTGATCGTACCGTTCAGCCGCTCAAGGTCGCCTGCAAGTTCTTCAAACAAAGCGCGACCCGCTTTCGACAAGCGAACCGCACGTCCGACCCGGCGAAACAGCGTCACCCCCAGCGCAACCTCAAGTTCACGAACCTGACGGCTAACCGCGCCCTGCGTCACACCAAGCTCTTCTGCCGCCATGGTATAGCTTTCGTGGCGTGCAGCAGCCTCGAAACTGCGCATGAGGGCAAAAGACGGCAGGGAATTGATTCTGGGCATATCACTCATGAGTTTTAGTCACTGAAACGATACAAAACAGCGTATTTTTTTCAAGTTACTTTGCAGATAGAACCTCAGTCATCTCCAGAGGAAGATTAACAGTGTTCCATCGCGCAAACCGACTAAACGGTATCGAATTGTCCGAAATCGTGCAGATTTCCGAGGCCGCCGCACGCTTGCGTTCGGAAGGGCGCGATGTTCTGGCATTGTCGACCGGTGAGCCTGACCTGCCCACCCCGCCCCATGTGGTCGAAGCAGCCCACGCGGCAGCGCTGGACGGCAAGACGAAGTACCCGCCGACGGCCGGGGTGCCCGATTTGCGCACCGAAGTTGCCCGGCAGGCCAAAGCCGAAGTTGCTCAGGTCATTGTGTCGACCGGTGCCAAACAGGTGATTGCCAATGCCATGCTGGCCAGCCTGAACCCCGGCGACGAGGTCATCATGCCCGCGCCCTACTGGACCAGCTATTCTGACATAGTGCGGATGGCGGGTGGAATGCCCGTCATTCTGCCTTGCCAGATGGATCAGGGATTCAAGCTTCTGCCGGAACAGTTAGAGGCCGCCATTACACCGCGCGCACGCTGGCTGATGCTCAACACGCCGTCGAACCCGTCGGGGGCAATCTACACGCAGGATGAAATTGCCGCCCTCGCATCTGTTCTGTCCCGGCATCCACAGGTTTGGGTTCTTGCGGACGAGATTTATCGCCATCTCAGCTTTACTCCGTTTGTATCAGTGGCCGAGGCGGCCCCTGACCTTGCCGACCGTCTGTTGATCGTCGACGGTGTCGCCAAAGCATGGTCCATGACCGGATGGCGCATAGGCTGGGGGATCGGGCCGGTCGAGCTGATCAAGGCGATGGTGGCCGTTCAGGGGCAGGTTACCTCGGGTGCCTGTTCGATTGCACAATGGGCCTCGCTTGCGGCGCTGACCGGCAGCGCGGGCCTGTTGGAAGAACGCCGCGCCGTATTTGCCGAACGCCGTGATCTGGTGGTTGCAGGGTTGAACGCGGTTCCGGGTTTGCGCTGCGCGGCACCCGACGGGGCGTTTTACGCCTTCCCTTCCTGCGCCGGACTGCTTGAGGATCAGGGTGGGCCTTTCAAAAATGACGCTGACTTCTGCACCTGGTTGTTGGAAGATGCTGGTGTCGCTCTGGTTCCCGGTCGCGCATTCGGGTTGCCCGGACATTTTCGCCTGAGCTTTGCTTATGCCCAAGATACAATTGCAGCGGGGCTTGCACGTCTCAAAGCCGCTGTAGAAAGGAAACTCTCATGAAACCACAATCCCGCCCCCAGCTTGGCCCTTTCACTTGGGATGACCCTTTTCTGCTGGAAGACCAGTTGGCCGAGGATGAACGCATGGTGCGCGATGCGGCCAACGCCTACGCGCAGGACAAACTGCTGCCCCGTGTAACTCAGGCTTTTGCCAATGAAGAAACAGACCCCGAGATTTTTCGCGAGATGGGGCAAATGGGCCTTCTGGGCACGACTATCCCCGAAGAATTCGGCGGCATCGGTGCCAGCTATGTCACTTACGGTCTGGTCGCACGCGAAGTGGAACGCGTCGACAGCGGTTACCGCTCGATGATGTCGGTGCAGTCCAGCCTCGTCATGTACCCGATCTATGCCTACGGAACGGATGAACAGCGCCGGAAATATCTTCCGAAACTGGCCAGCGGTGAGTCTATTGGCTGTTTTGGCCTGACCGAGCCCGATGCAGGTTCGGACCCCGGCGGCATGAAAACCGTCGCGAAAAAGACCGAAGGGGGTTATGTCCTCAACGGCTCAAAGATGTGGATTTCGAACGCGCCCATTGCTGACGTGTTTGTTGTCTGGGCCAAATCAGACGCGCATGACGGCAAGATCAAGGGTTTCGTACTTGAAAAAGGCACACCCGGTCTTTCAGCCCCGAAGATCGAAGGCAAACTGTCGCTGCGTGCCTCGATCACAGGTGAGATCGTGATGAACAATGTCGAGGTCGGGGAAGATGCTCTGTTGCCGGGTGTCGAAGGTCTGAAAGGGCCGTTTGGCTGCCTAAACCGTGCACGATACGGTATCGCCTGGGGATCTATGGGCGCAGCTGAGGCCTGCTGGCACGCCGCACGGCAATATGGTCTGGACCGAAAACAATTCGGTCGCCCTTTAGCGCAAACGCAGCTGTTCCAGCTGAAGCTTGCGAACATGCAGACCGAAATCGCCTTGGGCCTTCAGGCCGCTCTGCGCGTGGGTCGTCTGATGGACGAAGCCCGCGCAGCACCCGAGATGATCAGCCTGATCAAGCGCAACAATTGCGGCAAGGCACTTGAGGTCGCCCGCCACGCACGTGACATGCACGGCGGCAATGGCATCAGCCAGGATTTCCACGTGATCCGCCACATGGTGAATCTGGAAACCGTGAACACCTATGAAGGCACGCATGATGTTCATGCCTTGATCTTGGGTCGCGCGCAAACGGGCCTGCAAGCCTTCGCCTGAGGACGACAAAGATGGATCGCGCAACCATTGTGCATGACAACTTCCTGCGCCGGGTTGCGGCACGGGATTTTCCCGCTGGCGCGACGCCGTCTGGCCCACTGACAGCGCCCGAAGCAGTCGGGCTATATCGCGCGCAATGTCTGAGCCGTGCATTGGACCGCCAAAGCCGGGCAATGCAGAAAGCGGGCCAGGGATTCTATACCATCGGCTCCTCTGGTCACGAGGGGATGGCTGCGGTGGCGGCAGCCCTGCGCCCGACAGACCCTGCTTTTCTGCACTACCGCGACGCCGCGTTTCAGATCGCCCGGTCCGATCAGGTGCCGGGGCAGAGCCCGACATGGGATATTCTGTTGTCCTTCGCTTCATCCTCTGATGATCCGATCAGCGGTGGGCGGCACAAGGTGTTGGGGTCAAAGGCGCTTTGCATCCCGCCGCAGACCTCGACCATTGCCAGCCACCTGCCCAAAGCTGTCGGCGCTGCTTATGCAATCGGGGCAGCCCGCCGTCACAAACCCGAACATGCAGAAATGCCGGACGACGCCATCGTCTACTGTTCCTTTGGTGATGCCTCGGCCAACCATTCCACTGCGCAAGGCGCGTTCAACACCGCGCAGTGGACGTCTTACCAGTCGGTTCCCCTGCCACTGCTGTTCTGCTGCGAGGACAACGGGATCGGAATTTCGACCAAGACACCACAAGGCTGGATTGCCGCGACATTCTCTCATCGACCGGGACTGAGGTATTTCTCGTGCGACGGGCTCGATGTTTTCGAAACCTACCGTGTCGCTCAAGAAGCCGCCGCCTATGTCCGCAGCCGCAAGAAGCCCGCATTTCTGCATATCCGCACGGTGCGCCTGTATGGCCACGCCGGGGCAGATATGCCCACCACCTATATGCCAAAATCCGAGGTCGAAGCCGAAGAGGCGAACGACCCCCTGCTGCACTCCGTCCGTCTGCTGGAACAATCCGGTGCGATGCAACCGGATGACGCGTTGAAGGTGTACACCGACACCTGCGACCGCGTCACCCGCGTCGCCGACAAGGCGATCACCCGCCCTCGCCTGAAAACCGCAGGTGACGTGATGGCCAGCCTGATCCCGCCCGCACGCCCCTGCGCCCCGACCAATGGCCCGTCAGCTGAACATCGGGCTGAGGTATTCGGCGGCGACCTCAAAGCACATGCTGAACCCCAGATCATGTCGCGCCTGATCAACTGGGCCCTGAGCGACCTGATGCTTGAACACGGCGAGATCGTGATGATGGGCGAAGATGTCGGGCGCAAAGGCGGTGTCTATGGCGTGACGCAAAAGCTTCAGGCCCGTTTCGGACCCGACCGGATGATCGACACGCTGCTAGACGAACAGTCGATTCTGGGCCTCGCCATCGGGATGGCCCAAAACGGGTTTACGCCCATGCCGGAAATCCAGTTCCTGGCCTATCTTCACAACGCCGAAGACCAGTTGCGCGGTGAAGCGGCCACCCTGCCCTTCTTCTCGAACGGTCAGTACACCAACCCGATGGTCGTTCGCATCGCCGGGCTGGGGTATCAAAAGGGCTTTGGCGGGCATTTCCACAATGACAACTCGGTCGCGGTTTTGCGCGATATTCCGGGGCTGATCCTGGCCTGCCCATCGAACGGCGCCGACGCTGCACGAATGCTGCGTGAATGCGTGCGGCTGGCCCGGGAAGAACAGCGGTTGGTCGTGTTTCTGGAACCCATCGCGCTCTACCCGATGCGGGACCTGCACGAAGCCGGGGACGCAGGCTGGATGCACACTTACCCCGACCCATCCGAAAGGATCGGTTTCGGCGAGGTCGGCGTGGATGGAGATGGCGACGATCTGGCCATCGTTACCTTTGGCAATGGCGTCTACCTCAGCCATCAGGCGCGCAAATCGCTGGAGGCCGACGGGACAAAAACCCGGATAATTGACATGCGCTGGTTGTCGCCGCTTCCCAAAGACGCGCTGACCCGGGCCGTAAGCGGCGCCAAGCGGATATTGATCGTCGATGAAACCCGGCATCACGGCGGCGTGGCCGAAGCCCTGATGGCCCATTTCCACGAAACCACTGATGTGCCGATGGCTCGTATTACCGCCGAAGACAGCTTTATTGCCACCGGCCCGGCCTATGCCGCGACCATGCCATCGAAAGACAGCATCGAGGCCGCAGCAAGATCCCTTATGGAGACGGGCAAATGAGGTCTGCGAAACAAACCGCTGTTGTCATCTGTCCGGGGCGCGGAACCTATAACAAACCCGAATTGGGTGTTCTGGGTCGGCATTTTAC
>NZ_JBXWQZ010000106.1:0-6585 GCF_059612645.1 Ruegeria sp. YKSF131
CAAAGATATATCGCAACGACTTGCGTTGACGGACGGTGCCTTGTGCCCGGGCTTCTTCTGCGGTTGCGGTGTCCCGGTTCTGGCGATCAGCATAGGCACAATAGTCGCCTTCGCAACAGTTGCACCCGCACGCAACTAGCGCATCATGTCGGGCCATGATTTCGTCAAGCGTGTCTGTCATCTGTGACCTCACCCCGCACTGGGATAAATCTGATGAATTCAGTCAGCTTTTTCAAGTAAATTCTCCCGACCGGTCGATACACTTCTCTGCTCTGAGCCGCCGATTTCTAAAACTGGCAGCTCAGCTTTTTCGGCAGTATTTGGACAAAGTTGCCAATGCAGAGGCACAGCGCTCAGGCAGCGACTTCCTGCTCGGGCGCGCTGAGCGAGATGACGAGAACCACAGCCGCACCGTTCAGCCAGTAGAACGCCGCATCCAATCCTGAAAACCCCAGTACACTAGGTGCAAACAGAAAGGTGATGCCGACAATAAGGTCCACGGCCAGGTGAAATTTGTAGGGTAGAACGCGCCAAATTCCCAAATGATGGTCGGTCAGAACCGTCAGGACAAAGGCGGCGACGCCAGTGACAACCGAAAGCCACAGCGCCAGCGGGTTGGACTGACCCAATCCCAGCAGGAATGGCAGTGTCATCAGGGCAATGGCAACCGGGTAGTCCAGATACGCGTGGACAGAGCGGGTAACGAAACGCAGGGACATAAGATTCTCCTCTTTTCAATCAGTGATGAAAGAAAGATAGAAAGCCTGACCCGAACGCTGAATTCTTGATCGTTTCAAAAATCTTGCAGATCGTACAGAATATTCGGCGTATTAGTGCATGGACCTGTATGCGGCTGGTGACAAGCCGACCTGCTTCTTGAAAACGCGGGAAAACGCGGCCTCAGAGGCATATCCAACTTCGGCTGCTGCATCTGCGACGTTCCATCGTGCCTCTGTAAGGCCATGGCACGCAATCTGCATGCGCCAGTCGGTGAGGTATTGCATCGGCGTCGTGCCCATCTTCTGGGCAAACAACTGAGAAAAGGCCGTGCGCGACATGCCGGATTCGCGTGCCAGTGTCGCAACACTCCAGTCTTGCGCTGGCGCTTGGTGGAACGCCGTCAATGCGCGTGAGATGCGTGTATCCGCAAAGCCCGCAAGGGCAGTGTCCTGAGGGCTTTGCCGTTCCAGGTAGGTTCGGATCGCCTGCGCAAACAGAACTTCGGACAGCTTCAGGGCAATCAGATCGCCGCCAATACGGGCCCCGGAAACTTCGGATCCGATCATGCGCAGGGTCGATTCCATCCACGATCCGGCCTCTTCGCCATAATTCTCGATCAGGATGTAGGGCGGCAGGCGGTCGATCAGCATATGCCCGGTGCCTTTTCGTCCTGCTGGGCCGGTGAATGAAAAATGACCGCAGATCAGTTGTGTGTCCCGGTCCTCGTCTGCACCGCCATAGACAAGAACGCCATCGCCCTTGTAGCCGGCAATCTCAAGAACCTGTTCCAGAGGAAGCGCATCCAGTGGCCTGACCTCGGCACACAACAACGCATGTGGCGCCCCATGAGGGATCAGGATCAGATCCCCCTGCCGCAGCCGCAACGTTTCCCCGGTGGATGAGACATGGACCTTGAGTTCACCCCGTTGGACAAAATGAAACCGCGCGACGTTTTCGAATTCCGGCACCTGAATACCAAATGGTGGTGTGAACGAGGTGCGGAAGTAGAACGTGCCACGCAGGGACAGACGGGTGAGAATATCGCTGAGTAAATCCAACATGTGTCGAAGATACGGGAATTGACCCGATCGTCCAGATCACGGAACGCTTTGCACGACAATTTGCACGATCTGCAACAAAAACCCCGCCGAAGCGGGGTTTTGCAAGTTATTACGAGCGGACCAGCTTTTCGTAATCTTCTGCGATTTCGCGGGTCAGGTCGCCGGCTTCGAAAGTGAAATCGCCGATTTGCCCGACCGGAGTGACCTCGGCCGCGGTTCCGGTCAGCCAGCACTGTTCGAAATCAGCCATTTCTTCGGGCTTGATGCGCCGCTCATGCACAGTGATGCCTTTATCCTTCAGCATCTGAATGACGGTTTGGCGGGTGATACCGTTCAGGAAGCAATCCGCCAGCGGGGTGTGAACCTCTCCATCCTTGACGAAGAACACGTTGGCACCTGTTGCTTCGGCCACATAACCACGCCAGTCCATGAACAGCGCGTCCGAGCATCCCTTGGCTTCGGCCTTGTGCTTGGAAATGGTGCAGATCATGTAAAGGCCCGCAGCCTTGGCGTGAACCGGGATGGTTTCCGGGCTGGGGCGTTTCCATTCGGCGATGTCCAGTTTTGCGCCCTGCATCTTGGCGTCGCCATAGTAGGCACCCCAAGGCCAGACCGCGACGGCCATCCGTACCGGGTTGCGGGCCGACGCCACGCCCATGTCTTCGCCAGACCCGCGCCAGACCAATGCGCGGACATAGGCATCCTGAAGGCCACTGGCTTTCAGGGTCTCTTCCTTGGCTGCTTCAATCTGATCGACAGAATAAGGCATCGGCATGTCCAGTGCCTCGGCGCTGGCGATAAGACGTTCGGAATGTTCGCGGCTTTTGAAGATCTTGCCGCTATAAGCGCGTTCCCCCTCGAACACGGATGAGGCATAGTGCATCGCGTGGGTCAGAATATGCACATTGGCATCGCGCCAGGGCACCAGCTTGCCATCCATCCAGATGACACCGTCACGATCATCATACCCTGCCATGCGAAACCTCCTGAACCGGGTTAAATTTCCGATTGTTGCGCTACTTAGGTCCGATGCGGACACAATGTTGCGCAAAAACTGCGATTCGATACCTCTCTGCCCTTGGAATGTCAATAACGCTGACATAAAGTCGAACCCGAGTAACGAATGAGGCATGATATGTCCGAAATCCGCCCGGCCCCGCGATATGGGGGCGAAAGCCTGTTGTTTTTGACGGATGAACAATTGCGGCAGGGGATCGAGGCAATGTTCTTCGCCTATCGCGGCTTTACCGCGGATCCCGATCGTATCCTGTCCGAAATGGCCTATGGCCGCGCCCATCACCGCGCGATCCATTTTATCAATCGCGCCCCGGGCACCACGGTGAACAACTTGCTGGCGATCCTCGGGGTTACAAAACAGTCTCTGAACAGGGTCCTTCGGACGTTGATCGAGGATGGTCTGGTGGAAAGCCGGGTCGGAACCGTGGACAAACGCGAACGGCATCTATTTCTGACGGAAAAGGGCGAAACGTTGGAGGCCACGTTGTCAGATGCGCAACGAACAAGAATGCGCGCGGCCTTCAAGGATGCCGGTCCCGAGGCCGTGGCCGGGTTTCGCAAAGTGCTTGAAGCAATGATGGATGCTGATATGCGTCATGCCTATACGAAATTGCGGGATACGACATCATGAGCGAAATAGATGCACATTTGCTGATTGTTGATGATGACGAACGCATTCGCGATCTACTCAAGAAGTTCCTGATGCGAAACGGGTTTCTGGTGACGGCGGCACGGGATGCGGCCCATGCGCGGCGGGTTCTTTCGGGGTTGGATTTCGACATGATCGTCATGGATGTGATGATGCCGGGCGAAGATGGCGTCAGTCTGACCAGGTCGCTGCGTGACACTCATACGACGCCGATCCTGTTACTAACCGCCAAGGGCGAGACCGAGCATCGGATTGCAGGGCTTGAAGCCGGGGCGGATGATTATCTCGCCAAACCTTTCGAGCCGAAAGAGCTGCTACTGCGGATCAATGCGATTCTGCGCCGGATGCCGGAAACCCCGGCCGAGGAAACAGCGGCGAAGATCCTGCATCTCGGCCCCATCCGGTATGACATTGAACGCGGTGAAATGTGGCAGGGCGAAAGGCCAGTCCGCCTGACCGCGACCGAAAGCCAGCTGATGAAAATCTTTTCGGCCCAACCTGGTGAGCCAATCAGCCGCGCAAAACTGGTGGAAGATCTGGGCCGGGATAAAGGACAGGCACAGGAACGTGCGGTGGACGTGCAGATCACCCGCCTGCGCCGGAAGATCGAACAGGACCCGAAACAGCCCCGGTATCTGCAGACAGTCCGGGGCGCGGGCTATATGCTGGCGCCCGATTGAATGAGCCGCTGTGCGGCGATTTAAGCCTTCGGCGAGGATATTTTAGCCAGATGAAGATGGGATCCCGATGAAAACCGCCCTTTTGACACATGCCGATTGCCTTGGACATGTCACACCGCAAGGTCATCCGGAACAGGTGGCGCGGCTGGAGCATATCCTGCACGCGCTTGAAGGACTTGACCTGAAGCGCGTGACCGCTCCACTGGCGGCAGACGATGATTTGCTGCGTGTTCATCCCGAAAGCCATATCCGAGACATCAGATCGTCACGCCCTACTGACGGGTTTGCGCAAATCGACGGGGACACCTTCATGTCACCGGGTTCCGTGGATGCGGCCTATCGTGCGGCTGGTGCGGCGGTACGGGCCGTTGATCTGGTTTTGGGCGGTGAGGCGCCGAACGCCTTTTGTGCCATTCGCCCACCGGGGCACCACGCCGAAGCCGAGAAAGCTATGGGGTTCTGCCTGTTTGGCAATGCGGCGCTGGCTGCGAAACATGCGCTGGATTACCACGGGCTGAAGCGGGTCGCAGTGGTCGATTTCGACGTTCATCATGGCAACGGCACGCAGGACCTGCTGTGGGATGAAGATCGGGCCCTGGTAATCACGAGCCAGCAGATGCCGTTATGGCCAGGATCGGGCCGCCCGGACGAGACAGGCGCTTACGATAACGTTCTGAACATCCCGCTTGCCCCGGGCACCGGCGGGGCTGAGATGCGATCCGCCTATGAAACGCAGGCCTTTCCACGCTTGCGGGCGTTCCGGCCGGAACTGATCATCATCTCGGCCGGGTTCGATGCGCATCAGGACGACCCTCTGGCCAACCTGAACTGGTCGACCGGCGATTTTGCTTGGATCACGGCAGAGCTGTGCGGGATAGCCGATGAGGTGTGTCAGGGCCGTATCGTCTCGACTCTGGAGGGCGGGTATGATCTGAACGCACTGGCCGAGGCGGCACGCGCCCATGTGGAAGAACTGATGAAGGCAGCACGATGACCGATACCCCAGTTGAACAGATGACATTCGAGCAGGCCATGAAAGAGCTTGAGGCCGTGGTTGGCCAGCTTGAGCGCGGCGACGTGGCGCTGGATCAGTCGATTGCGCTGTATGAACGCGGGGCCGCTTTGAAAAAGCGTTGCGAGGACGAGTTGAAGCGGGCCGAGGAAAAAGTGGCCGCGATCACTCTGGACGCGAATGGCCAACCGACCGGGACAACACCTGTCGAAGGTCAGTAAATGTTTCAGGAAAGACTGGCGCAGGACGCGGCGTGTCTTCAGGATCATTTTGACCTGACAATGGGCGCGCTGGCCGATCTGGATGTGACACGGGCAATGGCCTATGCCACCCGTGGCGGTAAACGGCTGCGCGGCTTTCTGGTTCTGGAAAGTGCGCGCCTGCACCAAATCAACGAGTCCCGCGCGATCTGGCCCGCGACCGCAATCGAGGCCCTTCACGCCTATTCTCTAGTTCACGACGATCTGCCTTGTATGGATGACGACGATCTTCGGCGCGGACGCCCCACGGTTCATGTGAAATGGGACGAAGGCACGGCCGTACTTGCCGGGGACGCGCTGCAGACACTGGCCTTTGAACTGTGCACCCGGCCCGAGGTTGGAGATGCAGACGTTCGCGCTGATCTGGCACTGACACTGGCCAGGGCAAGCGGTGCGCAAGGTATGGTTTTGGGGCAGGCGCTTGATATCGCGGCGGAAACCGCTTCTGAACCTTTGACGCTGAATGCGATAACACTGCTTCAGGGCGGCAAAACGGGCGCTTTGATCGAATGGTCCGCCTGTGCGGGTGCGCGTCTGGCAAAAGCGGATCCAGAACCCTTGCGCCAATATGCCCGGGCCCTTGGTCTTGCTTTTCAGATTGCAGACGACATCCTTGATGTTGAAGGTGATGCGTCAAAGGCAGGCAAACGTCTTCAGAAGGATGCGGATGCGGGAAAGGCCACTTTCGTATCTCTTCTGGGTTTGGATGCTGCCAGAACCCGCGCCAGTGAACTTGTTGATCAGGCCTGTGCCGCACTGGACGGGTATGGCCCGACGGCAGAAACCTTGAAGGAAGCCGCTCGCTTCGTTATTGCCCGGGACAGCTAAGCCAGGAACGCGCCAAATGTCTGACCGCCCCAAAACGCCCCTGCTGGACCTTGTGAACCGCCCCGCTGATCTCAAGCGGTTCTCGGACGCGCAACTGCATCAGGTCGCGCAGGAATTGCGGGCCGAGACGATTTCGGCGGTTTCTGTCACCGGGGGGCATCTGGGCGCGGGTCTGGGCGTTGTGGAACTGACGACCGCGCTGCACGCAGTTTTCGACACGCCGCGCGACAAGATTATCTGGGATGTTGGCCATCAGTGCTATCCGCATAAAATCCTGACCGAACGGCGCGACCGCATTCGCACGTTGCGTATGAAAGACGGCTTGAGCGGTTTCACCAAGCGCAGCGAAAGCCCCTAT
>NZ_JBXWQZ010000107.1:0-6608 GCF_059612645.1 Ruegeria sp. YKSF131
ACCGATATGTTCAATGCCATCGGCCATGTATGCGACCTCTACTCGGCGCAAGAATGTCGGAACTACTTCAAGGCTGCTGGATATGTCTCAGGTTAAAGGCGGGACGCTTTAATATATAGATAGTGTCAAGAGTTTTCTGGAATGTGGTTAAGGTCTCGTGCCCAGCTCTTCATTGTCTGGTCGAGTAGATGTTTATTTTGATGATTTTATCGTTTCCTGGCCAATATGTTCGAAAATATGCCACTAACGTTCGCCGCGTCGGTAGGGTGCCATCAACGCCGCTGGGACTTCGGCTCTGCGGGCGACAAGGACCAGCGCAACGATCGAAAGTACATACGGTGCCATGAGGAACAACTGATATGGCACACCCTCAACCGTTGTCTGCAATCGCAGTTGGTAGGCATCGAAGAAAGCGAACAACATCGCGCCAATCAAAGCCTTACCGGGCCGCCAGCCAGCGAAGACTACCAATGCGATGCAGATCCAACCGCGCCCCTGCACCATGCCCGGGAAAAAGCTGTTGAACGCCGTTGTAGTCAGGAAGGCCCCGCCAACCGCCATCAAAGCTGACCCGACAACAACTGCGCCGATACGGATACGGATCGGGTTCAGCCCCTGCGCCTCAACCGCATGAGGGTTCTCTCCGGTCATACGAATGGCCAACCCCAAAGGCGTACGGGCAAGAACATAGGCCATCACAGCCACCGCAGTGAGCGCCAGATAGGTCGGCAAAGCTTGGTTAAAAAGGATCGGTCCCAGAACGGGAATATCTGACAGGACCGGAAAATCGAGCGGCTTAAAAGCCTCGATCGTAGGAGGCAGATCTCCCACCTCAACAAGTAACCTGTACAGGTAATAGGCTAAAGCGGATGCAAACAGCGTTATGCCCAGCCCTGAGACGTGTTGCGAAAGCCCAAGTGGAACTGTCAGCATAGCATGAAGCAATCCCATCACCGCGCCGCAAAACGCTGCAAAAATGAGGCCTGCAAGCAATGGCGCGCCCATGTAGACGACAAGCCAACCGCTCATCGCCCCCATGGTCATGATCCCCTCGATTCCCAGATTGAGCACGCCCGAACGTTCGCAAAGCAACGCACCAAGAACACCAAATATGAGCGGTGTCGCAATACGCAGCACGGAAGCCCAAAGACTGGTATTCAGCAGCAGATCAATTGCATCGCTCATCGGCGCACCCGGTAGGTTGTGAAAAGAAGGGCCACGATCATGGTGAGCAGGCACAGCGCCACGATCACATCGGCAATGAAACTGGGTACACCCGTCGCACGGCTCATGGCGTCGGCCCCGACAAAGACTGTGGCGACGAATACAGCGGCAGCGACCACTCCGGCCGGATGCAAAGCGGCGAGCATGGCGACGACAATGCCTGCATAACCAAATCCTGGGCTCATAGTGGTGGTGACCCCCGCAGTGACCCCCAAGACTTCGACAGACCCGGCAAGCCCTGCCAGCGCGCCCGAAAGCAAGGCAACACCCATGATCGTTCGGGGCAGAGAAATTCCGGCAAAGGCAGCGGCACTGGCATTTAAGCCTGCGGCGCGTGTTTCAGCGCCAACAACAGTACGCGCAAAAATCAGCCAAACAGCACTTGCCGCTGCGATAGCAACAAGCAGCCCGATATGGAGACGTGTACGGGGGATCAGATCCGGAAGGCGGTAATCCCCGTCTACGGGCACCGAAGAGGGCCACCCAAAGGCCAGCGGATCGCGCAAAGGGCCCTCAATCATGAGGCCAACAAAAAGGATCACGATGAAGTTGAGCAGCAGGGTTGTCACCACCTCATCCACGCCGAAACGTAAGCGTAAAAAGGCAGGTCCTGCCAAAAGGGCCGCGCCTGCCGCCATGCCCGCCAACATCAAGATCGGAATACCTATCCACCCTGGAACCCCGAGTGAATGACCGATCCAAGCCGTGATTAGCGCCCCAACAAAGAACTGTCCCTCGCCCCCGATGTTCCAAAGCCGCGCTCGGAAGGCGACAGCTGCGGCAAGTCCCGTAAAGATAAGCGGAGTGGCGCGGGTCAACATCTCGGCGATGGAAAGGCGCGAGCCGAACGCGCCATTCACCATTTCGCCATAAGCCGTTAGAGGATTTACGTCAGCAGCAGCGATGAGACCGGCGGCCAAAAGCAATGCAGCAAAGATCGCGGCCAGTGGTGCAATGATCGCAAGATGCAGCGGCACATGTGAGCGTCGTTCAAGCCGCATCATCATTTTCCTTCCAGACACCTGCCATCATCAGGCCAAGGCGTTGTGGGTCGGCTTCATCAGTCGATATCGATTCTGACAAGCGACCTTTTACGATGGCCTGTATTCGGTCTGACAGGGCTACAGCTTCTTCCAATTCTTCTGAGATGAGCAGGATTGCGGCACCTTCGGCCCGTGCTGCCAAAAGCTCGGCATGAACTGAAGCAATTGCACCTTCATCAAGACCACGCGTTGGCTGGTTTGCGAGCACAAAACGCGGCCCATTGGTCAGAACCCGGCCAAGGATCAGCTTTTGCATATTGCCGCCGGACAGCAGCCTTGTTCGCGTGTCGGGGCTGGCGCCGCGGATATCAAAACGTTCTATCAGCCCCGCAGTGTATTCCCGGGCGGCGCGTTGTCGAACAAAGCCGCGGTGCGAAAATCTCGGTGTGCGCAAGCGCTCAAGCACCGCGTTTTCCCACAAACTCAATTCGCCCACAACGCCTTCTGCGTGCCGGTCTTCAGGCACCCTGCCTGCGCCCGCGCGGATCATGCCGCGCGGACCCAGATGGCTGATATCTTCGTTCAAGAGTGTTAACTGACCCGCACTTGGGTGTGCCAATCCTGACAGCAGCGCACCGAGGGAGGACTGACCATTGCCTGAAACGCCGACGATACCAAGGATTTCACCGGCATGGACATCGAAAGACACATCATCCAGCCGCAAATCACCGTCTTCTTCCACGCTCACGTCCTTTGCGATCAGGACTGGCGCTCCAATCTCATGGTCTTGACGTACGGGACGCTCAACCTTGCGGCCAACCATCAGTTCCGCCAACTCTTCTGGTGTGGTTTCGGGTGTTTTGCGTTCCGCGACCATCCTGCCGCCACGAAGCACCGCCACACGGTCAGAGGCTGCCATGACCTCATGCAGCTTGTGGCTGATGAAAATAAGCGAGAGGCCCTCTTTTGTCATATCACGCAGCGTTTCGAACAGGCGCATCGCCTCGGGCCGGGCCAGAACGGCAGTCGGTTCATCCAAAATCAAAATACGTGCGTCGCGATAGAGTGCTTTCAGAATCTCGACCCGTTGACGTTCACCAACGGAAAGCGTCCGAACCTTGGCCTCGGGGTTCACAGGCAAGCCGAACCGCTCAGAGATCTGCAACAGCTTTTTGCGCGCCTCGCCACGAGCGGAACGCGCGCGCGTCAAGGGTTCGGAACCAAGCATGACGTTTTCCAGAACCGTGAGGTTGCCCGCAAGCGTGAAGTGCTGGTGTACCATCCCCACACCCACCTCGATCGCTGCACGCGGCAGGCCTGGGGGCAGCTCTTTTCCAAACACCCTGACCGAGCCTTTATCGGCTGCGTAATGGCCGAACAGGATATTCATCAGCGTCGTCTTACCCGCACCATTTTCGCCCAACAGAGCAAGAATTTCCCCGTCTTCTAGTGTCAGGGTCACATCGTCATTTGCGGTAAGCGTTCCGAAACGCTTGGTAATGCCGTTTAGTTCCAGAACCTTGGTCATGCGGGCAGGCCTGCGATTGGGTGCGGAAAAGTGATTGCGGGCGCGCGGTCTTCGACAAGTGCGCCAAGTTTCAGCAGCGCAAAATCCGAGCCAGGGGGACCAATCAGTTGAACGCCGAGTGGAAGACCATTTGCCATGCCAAAAGGCAGCGCCAAAGCTGGCAAGCCCGCTACATTTGCAAGTGCGGCGTTCGGGGCAAAAGCCTCGAGCCGCGCCATGTGATCGTCTGGGGAGGTGCCGGACAGATCCAAAGTGCCTACAACGGGCGGTGCAGACGAGAGGATCGGCATCAGGACGGCATCAGCAGACTTAAAAAGCTTGCGAGATCGATTTGTCAGACGTGCGAGCTGTCGTGAGGCCGCAAAAAGCGCTGTGGCCGGTGTCGCACGGCCCTCGGCAGCCATGGTCGCGGCAAGCGGTGGAATCTTATCATCAGAGATCCTGAGCGCAGTCAGCCACTCGGCCAAGGAAACAGCAAGTATGGTTCGGGCGATTGCGTGTGCCTCATCCCCCAATCGGTCGGGGGCACGAATATCGCACACCTCACAGCCTGCATCGCGCAGCGCGTCGGCAGCACTTTTCGCGGCCTTGCACTGGTCGGCACCGCAACGCTCCGGCAATGCCAATGCGACGCGGGGGCGTTCTGGCAGATTTACCGGGGCCATGGGCTGGGCTACCGCGTCAAAGGCGGTCTTCACATCGCGGACCGACCGCGAAAGGATCAGTTCAGACGCTATGCCCATCAGGTGATTGGCAAAATCAGGGCCTCCGGGCACCGCGCCACGAGAAGGCTTGAGCCCGGTCAAGCCACAACACGCAGCGGGAACCCTGATGGACCCGGCTGCATCCGTGGCATGAGCAATTGCAACAATACCAGCTGCAACCGCGGCTGCGGCGCCACCGGATGAACCACCGGGTGTCAACGCAGGGTTCCATGGATTGCGGGTCGCCGCCATGCCATCGGGTTCGCATGTCAGGGAAAGGCCAAAGGGAGGTGTTGCGGTCAAGCCGAAAGGGATCAGGCCGGTTCGGCGAAGACTTTGCAGCAGGTGGCTGTCACTATCGGGTTTACGACATTGCGCACGGATCTCCGCGGATCCTGCCGCCGCAGGCAGCCCTTTTGCGAAACTGCCGAGGTCTTTCACCAAAAACGGAACCCCATGAAATGGCCCGCGCTGGTCTGGTGGCAAAGCGTCTGCAACCTTTGCCCCATCGCGGGCCATATCTTCGTCCAGATATACCACGGCCCCCAAATCTGCCCGTGCGTGGCAGGCGGCAAGGCTGGACTCCATCAGTTGGCAGGCAGAGATCTGCCCTGCCGTGATGGCAGCTGCAAGAGCTGTGGCATCGGTCACGTCAAAGCCCTCGGGATCAGGAGGGCTCGCTTTCGTCAATCGGAACGTCCCATTCACCGGATTGAATAGCGGCCTGTTTGGCCTCCATCCCCGGGATGGCGTCGGCAGGCACTTCATCGGCGACATAAATCAGCTCATTGCCGCCATGGGCCATAAAGGAATATTCCGTGTAGTTACGACCTGTTGGATTACCGGCCTGAACATCCGCCACGATGGCCTCGATTGTGGGACCGTAATTCCAGATTGCATTGGCAAAAACCGTGCCCGGGTATCGCGGGGTATAATCGATAAGCGAACCGATCGCCTTCACACCTCGCGCTTGGGCCGCATCCGCAGTGCCAATGCGCTCACCAAACAGAATGTCTGCACCCGCATCAATCTGGGCAATCGCAGCCTCTTGTGCGCGGGCCGGATCGAACCATGCACCGATAAAGCCGTTGACGAAGGTGGCGTCTGGGTTCACTTCGCTTACGCCCATGCGGAAAGCATTGATCAAAAGGTTCACCTCGGGGATCGGATAACCCCCGACCGAACCATAGACATTGCTTTCGGACATATGACCCGCGAGCATACCAGCCAGATAGGCTGCCTCGTGGTTGCGTGTGCCAAAGACACCGAAGTTGTCACCTTCTGGCCCACCGGAAGACCCCATCAGAAACGCGGTGTCGGGGTAGTCACCCGCCACTTCGCGTGCTTCACGCTCCACAGCATAAGATTCACCCCAGATGATTTGCGCACCTCCCTCGGCATACTCGCGCATCGCGCGGGGATAGTCGGTCGGCGCTACTCCTTCTGAAAACTCATACTCTATCAGGCCAGCGTCGGCGGCTTCCTGCATCGCCAGGTGAATGCGGCTGTTCCATGCATTTTCAACCGGAGACATGTGCACTCCGGCGACGCGGATCGCAGATTGCGCGTTCACGCGATGGATATAAGCCGGCAGGGCCAGCGTGGCCGCAGCGCCGACCATCAGTTGACGGCGGGTTGTGGTGAGTTTCATTGGTAGATCCTCTTCTGTTGGTGGCAATTCTTCTTGTTAATGAACTTCCTAAGTATTGGGCCTGGGCGCGTAATCTGCGGGATCCAGGGTCGTGGGACGGCCAGGCAAAGAAAGCGCGGCCATTCGTGGTTCTGTGCGGGCCAGCACCTTTCCGTTTTTGATAACGGCAAGCCGGGTGGCTTTCATGCGAACTGCTTCAATCGGGTCCTGCGCCTGCAGCACTACCATATTGGCAGGGCCGCCTTCGCGGATCGTCGGGTCGGGCAAGCCCATTGCTTTGGCACCATTCTGAGTAACGGACGTAAACGCCCACTCCATCGCCTCGCGGGATGTCATCGGCACGGCATGCACGCCCATATGAGCCACTTCCAACATGTCGGCGGAGCCAAGCGAATACCACGGGTCCATCGTGCAATCCTGTCCGAAGGCGACATTTACACCCGCCGCGCGCAGCTCTGGCACTCGGGTCAGCCCCCTACGACGCGGATAGGTATCCGAGCGACCTTGCAGCGTTATAT
>NZ_JBXWQZ010000108.1:0-6419 GCF_059612645.1 Ruegeria sp. YKSF131
TTTTCTTGCCCAGATCGCGGAATGCCTTGAAGGCTTCGATGCTGCCTTTCCCAGCCATTTCCTGAAACTGGTTGTAGGCTTCCTCTGCTGCCTCATCCCGCTCACCGCCAAGACGCGGATCAAGGTCAAACTGGTCGTCAATCTCGGGCGTGTTGTTCTCCGCTCCGCCGTAGCCGAACCCGAACAGGCTGGTGTAGTGACCGGATGCCGGTGTCGCATAGAAGGCAAACAGGCTCAGAACATATTCGGGCTTGTCCAGCATGGCCGTCTGAACAGCCGCCAGCCGGATCGCTTTCATGTCGTCGATGAACTTCTGCGAGAATGCCGGTTTCTCAGCTTCCGGCGCGGTGGGCTTAGAAGGTTTTGAGGGGGCTTCGATGAACTCCTGTTCAATAGCCGCTGCCTGATCCTCGGGCTTAATGAGGCCACGCAAAGCAGAGATTTCGCCATTGTGACGGACAAAAACCATGATCCCTGCAATCGCTTTCTGCTCTGGCTCATATTCACCATCCAGAACCTTTTGCAGAGCATCCAGTTCGGCTTGACCGGCTTCATCCAGCGCATCGCCTTCTTCAAGCTCGGCCAGTTCGTCAAACCGCTCGGTCTGTTCCTCGGTCAATACACCTTCAACCACTGGTGTTTGGGCAACCCCGTGAGCATCCCGAACTTCGTAGAAATAGGGATTGCTGTCGTCGGTGGTCATGGCCCATGCCCAACCTTCCGCCTCGCGCAGCATTTCGGCTTCGGCGTCCAGCTTCTCAGAATACAGGCGTTCCAGCAATTCAGGGTCTTTGAACAGGGTTTCATTCTGGAACAAATCGCTGGTGACGGTGCCGCCAGCTTCTTCAAAGGCATCCTGACCAACAAACTTTGCTTTGCGGTCTGTGTTGCGCACGGATTCCGGTGTCAGGGCTTGGCGCACATAGTATTCATTGTACAACCGCCCGGTCTTAACACCTTCCAGTGCTTCAAGGATTTTGGCCTCGTCGTCACAGATGGTCATAGCCTTGGCGATGCCTTGGCTGATTTCACCGGCTTTCACGGCATCCAAGACAGGATCAGGCAGATCGGCCAGCGCGAGGCGGCGGCGCACATGCGCCTCGGTCACGCCGAATGCGTTGCTGATCTTGCCAACAGAAAGGGATTTCGCGGCCATTTTCCCGTAGGCGCGAACCTCGTCAATCGGGTCCAGTTCTTCGCGGGCTGTGTTCTCGGCATTGGCCCATTGCTCGGCCACAAAGGGGTTATCGGTGATCTTGACCGGCACCTGCGCCAAATCGGGGCGTTCGGTCACAGCGATGTTGAGGGCGCGGAAACGGCGACCACCTGCGACGATGCCGACTTTACCGTCCTTATCGCGCAGACCGCTCAAGTTCTGGATTAGGCCGCATGTGACGAGGCTTTCTGCCAGCAGGGCAATGCCTTCGTCGGCTACTTCCTGACGCGGGTTGATTTCAGACAGGTACAGATCGGACAGTGCAACGGTTTCGATGATTTCCGGTGCGGTGAATGTTTCGAGTTTGCTCATTGGGCAAGTCCTTGTTTCGTGGCTAAGTTTTTGTTATTGGTGCCCTACCCCTTGCGGGGTAGAGCGAGGCCGCTTAGGCGGCAGCTTGAGTTTTCAAGAAGGCGAGGCCGATCTTGGCGGAGAGACCTCCCTTTTTGATCAGCGCATAGGCTTCACGCTTACGCTGTTCGATCATTTCAATGCTCATGGTGTTCACCTCCTTTCGTGCGCAAGTTGCGCATTGGCCGTTTCAGAACCGGACTATTCGTCCACGCTGAAAACGACCGTTTTGTCCTCGACCGTGTACGGCACGGCCTTGGACAAAAGCTGTTCGATGGCGGTGGCTGGGACAGATGGGAAGCTCTGGCACATGCTGTTCAGCAGGACCGGACGATCATCTGCGAAGTGATACCCGTTGATGGCCCATGCAATTAGGCCGGGGGTATGAACCAAATCCGATGATCCAAGACGATATTCAGTCATGACAACTCTTTCTTTCGTGGCGATGCGGTTGCCGATGTTTCCCGGCTATCCGCTAATGGGCGCGACCTTCTGATCTGTTAGCTGATAGATGGCCCGCATCTATCGGCTGGCAGAACAGGAGGGCGAAGCCCTGCCTGTGGCCTGGGGCGGGACTGTCACGGGGTCGGAGTGGCGAAAAAATGGGAGGGAACCGCGCGCTTGCGCGTGGGTGGAACCGGTTTTTTTGACATGGAGACGACGCGCACCGCGCGGCGCTTGCCCCTTGACCGGCCCGACGCAGGATGCGGGCGGATCGGGATGATGGGACCGGCCTGCCGGTCACAGCAGACCCACTATTGGACAATGCCAGGGCCGGGGTGAGCGCGCTTTAGCGCGTCGATCCCCTGCCCTGTCCAATAATCAATGCGAGCCGCGCGCCTCGCGCGGATCTCCCAGACCTCTTGCAAAAGCGGGCGTTACCCTTTTGGCCGAAACAAGCATGTCCTGGCGACCATTTGGCCGCGGTTAAGCTGGCTCGGGACGAGACAGATTCACCGCACCAGGCCGAAGGGAGAAAGGACGTGATTGGTTCGGGTCGGAGGCCGGTGTGCCGGCGTCCGACTAGCACGCGGTCACGCGCCCATAGGCGCGGGATTTGCCCGGAAACATTTGTTAGCTTTGATCGCCCAACATATCAAAAAAAACACGCAATATTTTTCCCAAATAGGCGTTTGAGCTGAATCTCGATGATAAATAGAGGCTCATAGTTAAATCATAGGAGAAAAATTATGACCAAAACATTCACTGTAAAATACACCAGAGCAGATGAGACAAATGCTGAAGCCACCCGCCAGTTTGAAGACACTCCAAATCTGGGCGACGGGTTGGAATTTGATGGAGAAGGCTTTGAAGTTACGTTTGTAGCTGAAGGGCAAATCAGTGAGCCAAACAATATTGTGTGGGCTAAATCGACTGGTTTTTTTGTTGAGTAAACAGAACGACTTGCGTAGCGACACATTGCGTTCTTCGCTACGCATAACTTCGGTTGTGTGTAGCGCATCTAACTGTACAGGTAACGGCGGTGTGCAAGCCGCCACAGCTCGATCCAAGGTTGGGGGAAGGGATCAAGGCCACCTTGAGGGGGTCAAAGGAGCCTTAGCGCCGTGGCGGCTTCGTAGAGTGGTCAGTATTGTTGACTCGCGTATGAGTAGATACGTGAGTGTCGCTAATCAACCTATTCTGCAAAGTGAAACATAGTTGTGATGACGCTGGGTCAACCAGCGTGAAACAACGGAGTGTACCGCCACCCCAAAAGCGCCCAAAAAGGCGGTTTTGGGTCCGGCCTGAAGCCGGAGCAAAAGAAAGGGCGACTTGCGCCGCCCTGCCCTTCCCTCAGTTCTGATCGTCGTCGTCATTCCGTTTCGGGAAGGCCACCATTTCAACGCTGGGGAACATATCGTGTTTGACGGTGATCGACTTGATTTCGCCGCTCTCGTCATCGGTGGTTACAAAGAGAACCCCGCATTTGTTCCAGAAGTTCTTGCCATCTTTTTCACCGGCTTTGACGTTCAGTTTCAGAGTTTGAGTTGCCATTGTTTGATCCTCGCTTTTGAGTGTTTCGATGAACATGGAAGAAGCGGGCACAAAGAGGTTGTCAGCAGGTAATTTGTTCCGCGAGGAATGCGCTGAAGGCGCAGGGGAAATCACCTGTTGAAGCGGAGCGCCCGGAACGGGGGCTGCGCGGCTACCACGATTGCCCCGCTTATGTTCATCTTGAAAGAAACACGTGAGCGAGGATCTTCATTGGCAACGGGTTTGAGGCTGTCAGACCGAGTGAAAGGCAAGAACTTCTGGGGCGAATGCGTTCGGGACATATGACCAGTGTGCAACGCAGCGAAATCAAGTCGATCTGACACAAGCGCAATGCGCAGATCCGCGAGCTGGTGGCCTTCCCGAAATGGGATGACCTGCGGAACAAAAACTAAGGGCGCATTGGCGGCGCAAGTCGCCCTTTCCGGTCGGCGGAGGCGGAGGGTCGGATTTCTCAGCGCAAGGCTCAATCTCCGAGCATAACTGTTTGCCACGTTTGTATGACGCGGCCAGGGCGACGAACCGGAACGCGACCAATATCTTCAGCTCGTGGGTTCCAGACCTCGACCTGCACGTATTCCCGGCCATCCTTATGACATGCAAACGGGGGGATATGGAGCGGCCAGTCGTGGCCTACGATCTCAACGAGATCTGAGGCGAGATAGGTCACTCGGCGGCGGCAAAGGTTGCACCGAAGGGTTAAGACCTGGTGCGACAGAGCCGCGTCCTTCATGGTGCGAAACGGCTTGCCGGGATGCGCGCGTATTGGTGGGTTCGAAGCAGGCATAATGAGAACAAATAAAGAACACTCGCAACCTTGTCCAAAGCGAACTGCGCGCATAGCCTGTCTGAATGTGTAACCTGTATTCGAACACGACCACGCAAGAAGCCATGCGGCAACTGTTCAACGTGCCTGCCGCGCGCGATGAGCTGGGCAATGCATCAGCGCAACCGGCAATCTTTCCAGATGGGCAATCGGTGATCGTAACTGCTGATGACTCTGGAGAAAGATCACTGCGCATCGCCCGGTGGGGCTGGAAGAAGGTCAAATTCAAAAACAAAAATTACGAGACGTGGCTGACAAATGTTCGGAATCTCGACGGCTGGCCTTGGGAGCATGTGATAAAGGACCAATCCCAACGATGCCTTGTCCCAGCGTCCTCGTTTTCGGAATACCACCCGACAGAGAAGATCCCCGGAGCGACAGGCAAGCCGATCAAGGCGGCGAGTTGGTTTCGGCTGACTGGTGAAACAGAGCGACCCCCTTTTGCTTTCGCCGGAGTTATGCGCCGATGGGATTGGGAAAAAGACGGTCTGCGGAAGAAGGCCGATGCCGAGCTGCAGGCTTCAGGTGCGCAAGTTACGGCGATGGCGTTCCTAACCACAGAACCTAACAGCATAGTTGCACCGATTCATCCGAAGGCCATGCCCGTGCTGCTGCGAACTGAAGAAGAGTTTGAGATATGGCTGAAAGGATCTGCTGACGAGGCCAAGGCATTGCAACGACCTCTGCCAGATGACGCGCTTGAGTTGGCGTTCACGGGCCAAAAGTCTGACAACGGATAAGCCGCGTAGGTGGGATTGGCCGCTATTGCGGCCGTCAAAGCGAAGCGACCAGTCGCGCTGGCACTTGGGGTGAATGCCCCAGGTGACAAGGGACACCAAAGGAACCTCAAAGCCAGGATAACGGCAAAAGAAAAGACCCGCCGAAGCGGGCCAAGGTCTCTCGCCACGAGAGGAAAACAAAAAAGCTCGTTGAGGTTAGCGGTTGCGCGCCCGATCGACAACGCCGTCATAGGTGATCGCGGTAATCCGATCTTCAGTGCGGCGGGTCATCTCGATCCCGTCACCCGTCATTGTTGTTTCAGCGTGTTCGGTCCATTTGAAGATACTGCCATCCGCTTCGACATGGGTTTCATCTTCGGCGGCACGGCGTTTGACAGAACCATCATGGTGAACCTCAATGATTGTGCCGTCAGCCATTCGGACGGTTACAGAATGGTCATCAACAGCAACCCCTTGCCACCAGATTTCAGCATCGCGGCGCACAACAATCCGATTGGGATGCAGCTTGATTTGCACATCTTGGGTATCTTCAGGGTCGGCGGCTTTGACCACAACAATGGCCTCTTGCTCGGCAGGGGCACCATGAATTGACGCGCTGCCGTTCTTCGGCGGCCAGAACTTCGGTTCATCGCGTTGGCGTTTGTTCTGGTCCTTATGAAACGCAATATACATCTGCGCGGACTTCCAGACGCGGCGGGCGGCTTTTTCAACCTTTGTTACGGCGGTTGTATTTGTCATGTCTAACAGTCCTCGTAAGTCCGGTCTGTAACTCTGTCTTTTGTCGATTCTCGCACCGTCTGGAACAGGGCGCAATGCGCCCTGCCCCAATTGTTTTAGAAGCACTCAGGAACCCAAGCGTCGATGCGGGCCTTCTGTTCAGGGGTGACGCGCAAAGCCTTTTGATGCTCTGGATCGTTGAACAGCTTGTGCATCGCTTCGTTCTTCTCGCCCTTCTTGGACTTGCTGAACGCGCGGTAGTCGTCGGTATCCATGTGCAAATCCAGAAGGTCTTTATAGAGGTCGTCAAGCTGCCAGCCCTTCAAACGCTTGAAGCAGTTGGTTTCTGATGGTGTCCAGATCGAGCGCATATCAGCGCCAACATCAGCCGCGATTTCCGCCATGAAGTCGGCCCGCTGGGTTGTAAAGCGCCGCGCGAGAAACGCGGTGATTTCGCCGTTGCGGGTTTTCTTGCCCAGATCGCGGAATGCCTTGAAGGCTTCGATGCTGCCTTTCCCAGCCATTTCCTGAAACTGGTTGTAGGCTTCCTCTGCTGCCTCATCCCGCTCACCGCCAA
>NZ_JBXWQZ010000109.1:0-6123 GCF_059612645.1 Ruegeria sp. YKSF131
CGAAGGCGCTGCATTCGGTAGTATGACCTCGGAAATTCCGAATGCACTCGCTGCATCTAGCTCTCAAGGCTACTGTAGCTCGGGACGAGTTTTGCCAATGCCGTTCAGTGAATGATAGTCTGCTCTCGGGAAACGACTTGAACTTTGCAAAGTCCGCATCCTGCGCATCTCAGACCTTCGCGTGAACCCCAGGTTCCTCAGTGAGGCCCTTTGCGGGATTGAGTAATGCAAAGGGCCATAAACGTGACAAGTTAGATGAACTGGTTGCGATACGCGACAAGCTAGAAATCGAGGGCATTAAGTTTGGGACACTACCGGAAAAACGTTCGCTCACACCAGGTGACATCCATCTAGTCGGATGACGCATCTGCTGTATCGGGTTCAATCGACCCTTGGTGAACTACGCAGCTCTACAAATCAAACATTTAATCGAGAATGGTCTAGCTGAAACAGCGGCGCAGAACTGCCTCGGCATCGAAGCGCCGCAGTACTCAGCACCAAGGTCAGCGATGCGCAGAAAGCAGACTTTGCAAAGTCCGGTTGACCACATTGTCCACCAAAGGCGACAGTTCTGCTTCGCGACTGGGCTATACATAGCCCTCAAAGCGTATTGTTTGCGGGACTTCAGTTGCACCGTTTTCCTGAGCGAGTAGGGCGCGTGCTGACGAAAAGGTAGCAAGCGCAAAAAGAACAAGAAGGGCCTTTATCATCGTAGCGCCTCGGATCCGGGTTTTGAACTTGGGCCGGGGTTCACAAATGATCGCCCCGGCCAGCGTCAGGGCAAACGAGGTAGTTCTTGCCCTGAAACATCGTACTTTCGCCTAATTTAGAAGATCACCGACGATGCCGACGGCATCGACCACGGTAGACAGGTCATTCGTAACTTCGAGGACTTCGTCATCGACCAGAATGTAGCGGTTTCCTTTGCCCGGCTCCCCAAGCTTCCATTTGGAAAGGTCCCCAATATCCTCGAACTCCAGGTCAGATGGGAGCTTGGCACCGCGCGTGTAGCGCTTGATCTGTCCAGGTGGTACAGCTTTTGGGCCTTTGCCGGGTTTGTCTTCTATCTGAATGCTGACATCACCGTTCTTGCCCCCCTTGTTCGGCTTTTTACCCTTGTTGTCTTTGGCATGGGCATCGCTGCCTCCAAGGATGAAAAACACAACTGCTAAGGCTGCAAGAATTCCGTATGCAATCTTCATAGATTGTTCCTTTGCTTCCCAACTTCATTCGACCGGCGTTGAAAATTCCGGCACGCGCTTGATCTCTCTTAGTTGCCCTTTGGCACACCCCTTAGTGACTGCCTTCACCCCGCATTAGAAAACGATCCGGGTTCTTAGACCGAACAGGGTAATCCGGTCCTGATCGGGATTTAGAAGCGGGTCGGAAATGAATTGTACCGATGGCGTGATCTGCAGTCCGGGTGAGATTGAAAAGCGGTAGAAAGCTTCAAGCGTGAACTGATCGCCATCTATGCCTCTTGCTTCGGCCCAGTTTAGGCCCAGACCGGCCAAATCGGTGTTGCGACCATAGTAACCGAGACCGGCAGAAATCGACCGTTCATAAAGCGCTGCGGTTCCCTTCGAGGCCCCTGCACGGAAGAACGGCATCCATTTATTGTCAACAAACCATGCGGCGGAAAACGCTGCGCCGTAATCTTCTGCTCGACTGCCATCGTCAGCCGCATCCGCATGCCAGAGGGTCAGATGGATATTGTCGAAGTAGATGCGATCAAAGCCGGACGTGTACCCAAGTTCGAGCGACTTGAAGAGATTGCCGTCGCTAAACACATCAAAGTTTGGATCGGACGGGTCGGCGTTTGCGTCTGATACGCTGGCAACGGCGTAGAGGTTCTCGCTCAGCTTTACCCCACCGGCAATACCAAGGCCTTGGTTGGGCGTGTTGATTGTCGGGTTGGTATTGAAAGACAGGTTTTGAAAACCACTGTAGGGGCTTACCAACCCGTAGATATCCACAAAGTCCGTTACATCAATCTGGCCGACTTGCAGCGCCCACGACCCATTCTCAGCCCTTTGGGTCCAGAACAAATTGGTCAGAAGCAAACCGTTGTCATTGAAGGCTGTTCCCGTGATTGAAAGGGCTCCGCCATCCAGCCCGAGAAATTGCGGAGCAACGTCAGTATAACTGTGCCTGTCTTCGATCTTGAATGTCAGAGACCCCCGTTCAGTTGCCTGCCAACTGCCGTAGAACCGCGCAATTCCGCTGGCTGCTTCGCCGGTTCCCAGATCAGCATCCGTGGTTTGGCCCAATGCCAGGTAGTCAATGTTGAACCGAAAACCACCCTCAGCCAGTCGGTCTTTCCACTGAAACCAACCCGGTGCGATGTTGCGTGGAAAATCGGAACGATATTGCGGATCGGTGAGCCCGTCTCCGGGCGCAAGATCGGCTTCGACTGAAGATGGCCCGGATAGTCCCTGAGCCGACGCTGCGCCAGCAAATGCAATGCTCAATGCGGCAACCAGAAGTCTTATCATTTTGACGCCTGTGCCCCACCGGTCTTGCGATTTCCTGCCGCGCGGATGCGATCAGCAGCACGCTGCTTCCATTCCAACCTGTCTGCCTCGGTTTCCAGAGTTTCGACACGTTCCGCCTCTAGCTGGAAAGTCGCATTCATAGGCATGAGGCCATCCACAACCATCATATTATGAACGGAAGGATCGATAGTCAGCGTGCCTGTCAGCCGAACGGGTTCGTGGAAATAGCTAGGCGCCCAGTCCCCGTTCAACCGCACACGGATCATCTGGTTAGGCGGAGGTGGAGGCATGTGGCTGCACATCCCTCTTTCTGGCACCAAATACGCCACAGGCCGGCCGTCCGGATCGCTTGGAGCAGGAATGGCAAAGCCCGCGAGTGTGATTGTTCTGCCGTCGAATTGCGGGTTTCCGCTCGTTCCAGCCTTTCTTCGACGTTCAGTCACAACCTCGCGCTGATCGAGTAACCAGTCGACGTCAATTCCGTCTGACACCAAGGCGTCTTCGGTCTCTGCTAAAAGCAATTGCCATTTCTGCCGTTCTTCGGCGCTGCCAACCTCCTGCTGCAACCTGCCGCGTATACGCACAACGAAAAGAACATCGTCGAACTGTTCGGGGCTGAGTTCACGATAGGGGTCATCAAAGACCTGCGCAGACGGATCTGGCAGATCTGCCCAGTCCAACGCGGTTCCAGGCGTCGCCGCAGCATCATAACCGCACAAAACCAACCCTGCGAATACTGCGGAGCAAAACCAATTTCGCATGAATGCTCTCCGGCTGCTTTATCTGGTCAATCCAGTGTGTTTTTGTAGATCACACCGTCCTTCATGATCAGGCGGATTGTTTCCGGGCTGTCCGGCCTCGGGTCCGCACCGAACCACTGATCGCCTGTTCCAACGACAGAGAAGTCTTCGAGGGGGTTGCCGTCTATCAGCAGGATGTCGGCATAGGCGCCTTCTTCGATCACACCCAGTTTGCCTTCCGGATAGGGGTTCATGAAATCACCGCTAAGTGCCGCGATCTCGCCACCTACCGAAGTTAGGGTTACCATCGACGCATAGGGGCCGAAGAAATGGTTATTCAGATGTTTCTCGTAGGCGATCTGGATGTTGCACGCTTCGACCGAGCCGACGCAATCGGTTTGGAAACCGCGCGGCGCCGGGCATTCCTTCATACTTGGAATGTAGGCTTCGAAGGTCGCCGAGGCCGATTTGGCCTTCCTCAAACTGTTGGGGTTGTTTTTCACGGAAGGAACATCAAGTAGGCCTGGATCAAATGCTGTGATGTTCGTCGTGATGTACGCTCCTTTTTCTTTCATCAAAGCAGAAATCTCGCAGTCAAAGTGAAATCCGTGTTCAATGGTTCTGACCCCTGCATTCAGGGCATTGATGATCGCTTCTTTGCGGTAGGAATGTGCCATGACATAGGTGCCGTACTCGTTGGCAACCTGAACAGCGGCCTCGATCTCTTCTTTCGAACCGGCGAGCAACTGCCATGGATCGAATGCCGAAATCACCCCACCTGATTGCATGAACTTCAATTGCGTGGCACCCATGCGCAGGTTGTTGCGGCCATACATGTAAATTTCGTCAACACCGTTGACCTGTTGGGCCATATTCAGAGTCCCAAAGTTGGTCACCCCACCCGGCGGAGATGTGAAGGATGCGAAATCGGCGTGACCACCACGTGTTCCGAGAAATGCCCCGGAAGGATAAAAGCGGGGGCCGACGATCTGGCCGGCGTCAATTGCGCGCCGCAGCCCGCCGCCAGCGCCCCCGGCATCGCGAACGGTCGTGAAGCCCTGCATCAGGTACATTTCGGCCATCCGGGTCCCGTGGATGGCGAAATCCTCCCAGGTCGAGTTGGTTTCCATCTCGGCAATCGATGGCCCCATGAGCATCAGGTGCGCGTGATTCTCTATAAAGCCCGGTGTCAGAGTGCGCCCACCGCCGTCGATAACCGTCGCGCTCGGCGCATCAATGGCATCGGTTGAGACGGACTTGATCAGATTGCCCTCGACCAGAACACTGGCATTTTCAATGCGTTGCTCATTCACACCGTCGAAGACATGCACGTTGGTAAACAGCGTTTGGGGTTCTTCTTGATCCTGAGCCTGCGCGGTCGCCGAAAAAGAAAGAACTGCCGCGACAATTGCCGTCGAGCAAAGAGACATTCGTAAGCCGGACATAAGTACTCCCTTCATATTCATGTTTTGCCAACTATAGTCTGGAATTCATTGGCTCGGTTGCCCCTTTTGAATTAGGATGTACGAATGTGACTGCAAAAATGGCCACTTCTTAAAGCTAATCCAACAAGGGTTATGAGCTTGCCTTTCAACTCCACCTCCCGAGAGCATAGCGAGGGCTTTGTTCGCCTCTCTTTAGCCGCTCCCTTTCTGCAATATCTCACCGAACGTAAGATCAATCCGCAACCAGCATTGGATCAGGTCGGCTTGAAAGCTGAACTGATGACTAACCCATCCGTGTTCGTTCACTCCGAGTTGGTTTACGGCTTGGTAAATGCTTTCTCAGAAGTATCAGGGGATCGATACCTAGGACTGAATGTAGGGGAAGCGTTTGACCTACAAGGATGGCTGCCCTTCGCTCAAGCCTTGCAATCTACAAAAACGCTGTTCGAGTTTTTTACCCGCTTTGTTGAGCTCGTGCCGCAGGAGTCCAATTCTGTGCGGCACAGCCTTGTCATTGAAGCAGACAAAGCGACTTATCGTATCGAGAGGCAACAGGAACCAACCGTCCCACCCATTCAGGTGACCGGTTTTGGTGCCGCAATCTATGTACGCCTATTGCAGACCGTCGTCGGAGAGTCCTGGGACTCTTCCCGTGTGCGATGGGAAAGCAGATACATCAATGGGCTGCCTATCGACTACAAAGGGATCGAGGTTGGCCTTGGGACTGATCCCGGAATGCAAATTAGTTTTCCTGTGGAATGGTTGTTTTTGCACCACGTCTCTGAGGGTTCTGCCAAGCCCATAGCATCACTTCGACAAGATGAAGAAGTAACCGTGGTGGCAGCTTTGCGATCTGTCTTACGCGACAAACTGGATGAAACCGATTTGGGACCAGAGATGGTGGCTGGAATGCTGGGAATACAACCGGAACGGTTTCTGAAAGCGCTTCAAAAACAAGGCACAACGCTACCGCGCGAAATCAAACGGCTGCGTATCGATGTCGCCAAGGAGCACCTCAAACAAAACCAGATGACAATTGCAGAGATCGGACTGATGCTCGGCTATTCTGACAAGTCCCATTTCACTCGCTTTTTCCGAGGTCAGACCGGAATGACACCGACCAAGTTCCGAAGCAAGTAAATGTGGTCGAGCCAAATGAACGCTTCGAAGATTAGGTCCTCGTGGGATCAGTTCGGAGAAGTTGTAGTGCGACGTTGAACAGGTTAGTCGACGACATGAATGGTTGGTTGCCACCGCCGATACAACCTCTGCAACTGGCCGTTTCGTTGTGTATTTCGGAGTTAGCAAAGCTTGGTTGCGAAGGTCCGCTTCGGGCTTATTTTGTTGAAAAACTCGGGCTTGATCGGTTGGTAAGTTGCTGATTCAATTCTTCCTAAAGGGAGGGATCAGCCATGATGGGACCGAGACAGGAAGCGCAAGCGT
>NZ_JBXWQZ010000110.1:0-6174 GCF_059612645.1 Ruegeria sp. YKSF131
GAAGAAAAACGCGGATTTGCCGGCCGCGTCGCCGGTTGTTCGATCGTCATGTGTATTACCCTTCCAGATACACGCCCCTCGTTGGGGAGGGGTGTCCCACGGACAGACCTAGGGGGCCTTCGCACCTGCAGCAAGTAGAAAAGACGCTTTACCGGGTGAAAACGACATCTGAAACGGGCACAAATCAGAACACGCGTTTCCGATTGGCGAAAAACCCCGCCGATGTTTCGGCGGGGTTGGGTTATGTTACTCTGCGGCGTCTTCGTATGCGTCCATGGGTGGGCATGTGCAGACGAGGTTTCGGTCGCCGTATGCGTTGTCGACGCGGTTGACGGGGGACCAGTATTTGTCGACGCCCATGGAGCCCGGAGGGAAGCAGGCCTGTTCGCGGGTGTAGGGGCGGTCCCAGTCGCCGACCAGATCACGCACCGTGTGAGGGGCGTTTTTCAGCGGGTTGTTTTCCGCGTCGATCTTGCCGTCGATGATGTCCTGCGCTTCCGAGCGGATCGAGAGCATGGCGTCGCAGAAACGGTCGAGCTCGTCCTTGGGTTCGGATTCGGTGGGCTCGACCATCAGGGTTCCGGCCACCGGCCAGCTCATCGTGGGGGCGTGGAAGCCTGAATCGACCAGACGCTTGGCCACATCGTCGACGGTGACATGCGCCGCCTCGTCCAGCGGTCTTGTGTCGAGGATGCATTCATGCGCCACCCGGCCCGTTTCCGACGTGTAGAGGATCGGATAGGCGTCCTTGAGCCGCGCCGCGATGTAGTTGGCGTTCAGGATCGCCACTTTGGTGGCCTGCGTCAGCCCCGCACCGCCCATCAGCAGCACATAGGCCCATGAGACGGGAAGGATCGAGGGCGAGCCGAAGGGGGCCGCCGAGACCGGGCCCACGGCGGTGCCATATTCCGGGTGGCCCGGCAGATGCTCGGCCAGATGCGCCTTGACGCCGATCGGACCCATGCCGGGGCCGCCACCGCCATGCGGGATGCAGAAGGTCTTGTGCAGGTTCAGGTGGCTGACATCGCCGCCAATGTCACCGGGGCGCGACAGGCCGACCATGGCGTTCATGTTGGCGCCGTCGATATAGACCTGACCGCCGTGATCATGGGTGATCTGGCAGACCTCCTGCACGGTGGTCTCGAACACGCCATGGGTCGAGGGGTAGGTGATCATGCAGGCGGCCAGATGGTCCGAATGCTTTTCCGCCTTTTCGCGGAAGTCATTCAGATCGATGTTGCCCTTGTCATCCGATTTCACCGGCACAACCTGCCAGCCCACCATCTGCGCCGAAGCCGGGTTGGTGCCATGGGCCGAGGTCGGGATCAGGCAGACATTGCGCTGCCCTTCGCCACGGGCGAAGTGATAGTTGCGGATGGTCAGAAGGCCCGCATATTCGCCCTGCGCGCCCGAGTTGGGCTGCTGGCTGATTGCGTCATAGCCGGTGATCTGGCACAGCTTGTCGTTCAGGTCCGCAATCATCTCGTGATAGCCCCGCGCCTGATCTTCGGGCACGAAGGGATGCAGGTTGCCGAACTCGGGCCAGGTGACCGGGATCATCTCGATCGTGGCGTTCAGCTTCATGGTGCACGAGCCCAGCGGGATCATCGCCCGGTCCAGCGCCAGATCGCGGTCGGCCAGACGGCGCATATAGCGGGTGATCTCGGCCTCGGCCCGGTTCTTGTGGAAGATCGGGTGGGTCAGGTACTCGCTTTCGCGCAGCGCGTAATCCGGCAGGCGGTATTGCTTGTTCGAGCTGTCATCCTTGCGGTCGATGCCGAAGGCACCCCAGACCGCCTCGATGGTTTCGGGGCGGGTCTGTTCGTCCAGGCTGATGCCCACGCGGGTCTCGCCGACCTTGCGCAGGTTGACGCCACGGGCCACGGCGGCCTCCATCACCACGTTCTGCAGGTGGCCGACCTCGACCGTGATGGTGTCGAAGAACACTTCGGGTTCCACCGCAAAGCCCGCCTCTTCCAGACCGGCGGCCAGGCGCGAGGTCTTGCGGTGCACCGATTGCGCGATCGCCTTGATGCCGTCGGGTCCGTGATAGACCGCATACATCGAAGCAATGACGGCCAGCAGCGCCTGCGCGGTGCAGACGTTCGAGTTCGCCTTTTCGCGGCGGATGTGCTGCTCGCGGGTCTGCAGCGACAGGCGGTAGGCCTTGTTGCCGCGGCTGTCGATGCTGACCCCGATGATCCGGCCCGGCATCGAGCGCTTCAGCTTGTCGGTGGTCGCCATATACGCGGCGTGCGGGCCGCCATAGCCCATCGGCACGCCAAAGCGCTGGGTTGAGCCGATGGCGATATCCGCGCCCATCTCGCCGGGGGATTTCAGCAGCGCCAGCGACAGGATGTCGGCGGCGACAACGGCGATGGCGTTATGTTCATGCAGCGCCGCGATCTCGGTCGTGAAGTCGCGCACATGGCCATGGGTGCCCGGATACTGGAAGATCGCGCCAAAGACGGCACCTGCATCCAGCTGATCGGGATCGCCCACCTGCACGTCGATGCCCAAGGGTTCGGCGCGGGTTTTGATGACCGCGATGGTCTGCGGATGACAGTTGCGATCCACGAAGAAGGCCGCGTTATTGGCCTTGGACCGGCCGCCGCGCTTGGCCATTGCCATGGCTTCTGCCGCAGCCGTGGCTTCGTCGAGCAGCGAGGCGTTGGCCACATCGAGCCCGGTCAGGTCGCTGACCATGGTCTGGAAGTTCAGCAGCGCCTCAAGCCGGCCCTGGCTGATCTCGGGCTGATAGGGCGTGTAGGCGGTGTACCAGGCCGGGTTTTCCAGGATGTTGCGCAGGATCGGCGCCGGAGTGGTGGTGCCGTAATATCCCTGACCGATCAGCGAGGTCAGAACCTTGTTCTTGCCCGCCACCTGCTTCATGTGAAAGAGCGCATCGCGTTCCGTCATCGCCGGGCCCCAGTCCAGCGGTTCCTTCTGCCGGATCGCGGGCGGGACGGTGGCGTCGATCAGCTGGTCCAGCGTCTTGAAGCCGATCACCTGCAGCATGTCGCGCATTTCGGTGGGCGACGGGCCGATGTGGCGGCGATTGGCGAAGTCATAGGCTTCGTAATCGGTCAGTTTGAAGGCCATTGCAGCGCTCCTCAAGGATAGGTCAGACCCGGCGGAGACGGCAGGAGCCTCCGGCGGGAGTATTTGGAAAAAGATGAAGCAGGGAGCCCCGGTCTCTGGGGCTCCGGGCCGGATTTAGCCGATGAAGGCCTTGTAGCCGGCTTCGTCCATCAGGTCTTCCAGCTGCGCGGCATCGGCGATCTTGATCTTGTAGATCCAGGCCTCGCCCTCGGGGTCGTCGTTCAGCGCGCCGGGATTGTCGGCCAGCGCCTCGTTCACTTCCGTAATCTCGCCATCAACCGGCGCGTAAAGCTCGGAGGCGGCCTTGACGGATTCGATCACGCCGATCTCGCCATCCTTCTCGAACTCGTCGCCCACTTCCTGCTGCTCGACAAAGACCACCTCACCCAGCTGCTCGGCCGCGTGTTTGGTGATGCCCAGCGTGGCCGTGTCGCCGTCGACCGCCAGCCATTCATGTTCTTCGGAATAATAGGTTGCCATGGTGTCTCTCTCCTGACTTCAACGCTTGTAATTCTGTTTGACGAAGGGCAGCGCCACGATCTGTGCCGGTTGCGCCTTGCCCCGGATGATCAGGTTGACCTTCTCGCCCGGCTCGCCATGGCCCGCGGACACATAGCCCATCGCAACCGGGCCGCCGACCGTGGGGCCAAAGCTGCCCGAGGTGATCTGACCGATGGTGTTGCCCTCAAGGCATTGCACCTCGACCCCCTGACGCGCGGGCGCGCGGCCGTCGGGCTTGATGCCCACCAGCTTGCGCGCAGGCCCCTCGGCCAGTTCGCGCTGCACACGTTCCGCACCCGGAAAGCCGCCTTCTTCCTTGCGGCGCTTCTGCATCGCCCAGCCAAGGCTGGCCTCGACCGGCGAGGTGCTCTGATCGATGTCATTGCCATAAAGGCACAGACCGGCTTCAAGCCGCAGGCTGTCGCGCGCGCCCAGACCCGCCGGTTCGCAATCCTCATGCGCAAGGAACGCCCGGGTGATCTCGATCGCCTTGTCTTCGGGGATCGAGATCTCGTACCCGTCCTCGCCCGTGTATCCCAGCCGCGAGATGCGGCATTCGACACCCAGGATATCGGCCACGGTGGTTTCCATGAACTTAAGATCGCGCGCCGCGGGGCAGAGCGCGCCCACCACATCCTCGGCCTTGGGGCCTTGCACCGCCACCAGCGCGCGGTCGAAGATCTCGGTCACCTCAACCCCGTCCAGATTGGCGCGCATATGCGGAATGTCCTGATGGCGCAGCGCCGCGTTCACCACCACAAAGTAATGATCCCCCGCGTTCGACACGATCAGGTCATCCATGATCCCGCCTTCGGCATTGGTGAAGAACCCGTACCGCGCCTTGCCTTCCTTCAGCGTCGCATAAGCCTGCGGACACAGTGCTTCCAGCTTCTCGCCCACATTCTCGCCCCGCAATATCACCTGACCCATATGCGACACATCAAACAACGCCGCCTTCTCGCGGCACTGCTTATGCTCACCCATGATCCCCAGCGGATACTGAACCGGCATCTCCCACCCGGCAAAATCAACCATCTTGCCGCCCAACTCAACGTGAAGCCCAAAAAGCGGCGTGCGTCTAATCTCGGTCATCTTGGATACCTTTTCGTATCTTTCGGTTTCGAACGCATTCCCGTCAGTCTGCCCCACGCTATCAATTTTGCAACGATTCCGGTCAACTTGCGAACCAGAGTACCGCCTGTGGGACAAGTCTGTATACGGGCGTATGCATCCTTAGCGTTCCTATAGGAAACTTTTTTCCGTTAGGCAACATTGGTCTTTTGGCTTTTGCAAGGGTTTGCTGATCACAGTTTCGAGCGCGACGATAACACCAGACAAACCAACCGCAATGGCCTGTAAAAACAGTATTTTACCCGCACCTTATCGCACCCGCCCTTCAAGTGACTGCACTGCGAGATCCAGCACCCTCAGCCCGGACACAAGATCGCTTTCGGCGGTATCTTCGGCAAAATCGTGGCTTATACCGTTGATTGAGGGCACAAACAGCATCGCAACAGGCATCAGGCGCGACACGTTTGTGGCATCGTGCAGCGCGCCCGACGGCATCCTGCGCCAACTGCCGGGGGCCACCTGTTCGGCACCGTGTTCCAGCGCCACGCGCAGGGTCTGATCCATCGTGACGGGTTCCAACCCGAGCAAAGGGCCGTAGGTCAGCACCATGTCCTGTTCGCTGGCTATTTCCTGTGCTGTGGTACGGATGATCTCCTCCATCCGCGACAGCCGATCCGGATCGCCATCGCGCCACTGCATCGAGAACCGCGCCCGACCCGGCACGATGGACGACGCATTGGGGTGAAGGTCGACCCGCCCGATGGTCCAGACGGTTTGCGGTGTCACCACGTTGCGAAACCGTTCGTTGAGGCGCGTGCTGAACAGTGACAACGCCTGAAACGCATCGCGGCGCAAATGCATCGGCGTGGTGCCCGCGTGATTCTGCTGCCCTTCGAAGGTGATCGACATGTCCCGGATGCCGACGATATCGGTAACGACGCCGATCTGCTCGTTCGCTGCGTCCAGAGAGGGGCCCTGTTCGATATGCATCTCGACAAAGCCGCTGAACCGCGCGGGATCGACAAAACCCTGCGACAGGTCCGCCATGGAAGATCGGGCTTCGCCAAAGCTGACGCCAGAACCGTCGGTCAACACATCGGCCTTGTCCAGCGGCAGACCGCCGGACCAGACCGCCGAGCCCGTGGTCACACCGAACCGGCCTTCTTCGTCCTGAAAACTGACGACCGAGATCGGCTGGTCGCTGGACCGCGCGATCTCGAGCGCGGCAATCACGCCGAGCGCGCCGTCCAGCCAGCCGCCTTCGGGCTGGCTGTCGGAATGCGACCCCATGAGCAGAGAACGGCCAGGCGCCAGCCCGAACAGATTGCCGACCGGGTCGAAATGCGGTGTCAGACCTGCGTCGGCCATACGGTCCGCCAGCCATTGGCGCGCCGCAATATCCGCTTTTGAATAGGCCGGGCGGATGACTCCTTTGCCCACACCCGAGGCACCGAATTCACGCAGCTTGTGCAGATCATCCAGAAAACGCGTGTGATCGAC
>NZ_JBXWQZ010000111.1:0-5944 GCF_059612645.1 Ruegeria sp. YKSF131
CAACGCGATCACCGGGCTGCACATGGCGCAATAATGCTCGGGCTATTCCGTCCGTCATTTGCGACAGCTGCGCATAGCTGATGCGCTGCGGGTCCGGTCCGGTTAAATCGATCAGCGCAACCCGATCCCCCGCATGCCGCAGGCACTGCTGCGCCATGTTCAGACTGTCCGGCAGATCCCAGCCTCCATCCGGGCGCAAACCCGGTATGCGCTCAGCGCTTAGCACGGTGATTATTCCCTATATTTCCTGCACTTATCGATTCATCTGCAGCCAGTTCTTTCACGTTTACTTGATGCAGATCAGAGTGGGCAATTTCAGTCGCTGCAACACCAAGGTCATCAACGAAACCAAAGGCAAGACAATGACCAAGAAACTCGCCGCTTTGACTCTTTCCACCGCGTTGGTGGCTCTGGCCGCCCCTGCGTTTGCCCAATCTCAGGGGGATTGGACTCTCGGTATCGGTGTGGGGTACCTGGACCCGAAATCCAACAACGGAACTCTGGCCGGCCTTAGCGCCGATATCGACTCGGATACGCGCCCGATCTTCACCGCCGAGTATTTCATCCAGGACAATTTGGGGATCGAGCTGCTGGCCGCGACCCCGTTCAAACATAACGTCACCTTGGGCGGAAGCGTGGACGCTGGCAGCGTCAAACATCTGCCGCCCACCTTGTCGCTGAACTATCACTTCCCGACCAATAGCGCCTGGAAGCCCTATGTCGGTGCCGGTCTGAACTATACCATCTTCTTTGACGAGCAATCTGCCCTTGGCAACCTCAAGGTCGATGATTCCTTCGGCGTATCGCTGCAAGCCGGTCTCGACTATATGATCACCGACAAAGGTGCGGTCCGTCTGAATGTGCGCTGGTTCGACATCGACTCGGACGTCACGCTGAACGGAGCCGATATTGGCACTGCAAACATCGACCCTTGGCTGGTCGGTATTTCCTACGTTCATCGCTTCTGATCCTTTGATCGAAACGCCCCGCTGCAAACTCGTCTGCGGGGCGTTTTCGTTCAGCGCATTTCGTTCATCATTTCCCGGCCGATCAGCATCCGTCGAATCTCGCTGGTGCCTGCGCCGATCTCCATCAGCTTGGCGTCCCGGAAAATCCGGCTGACCGGTGCATCCGACAGAAACCCTGCCCCGCCCAGCGCCTGAACCGCCTGATGCGCCTGAACCATCGCCTGTTCGGATGCGTAAAGACAGCACGCCGCTGCGTCCTGCCGAGTGACGTCTCCTCGATCACAGGCCTTGGCCACCTCATAGACATAGGCCCGTGCCGAGTTCATCGCGGTATACATGTCGGCAATCTTGCCCTGCATCAGTTGGAAGCTGCCAATCGGTTTGCCGAATTGCTTGCGCTCGGCCAGATACGGCATCACCTCATCCAGACAGGCGGCCATGATGCCGGTTCCGATCCCGGCCAGAACCACGCGCTCATAGTCCAGACCTGACATGAGCACGGCTACGCCCTTGCCCTCTTCTCCCAATACGTTCTCGAACGGCACTTCGACATCTTCAAAGATCAGTTCAGCCGTGTTCGACCCGCGCATCCCCAACTTGTCGAAATGGGGTGAAGTCGAAAAACCCTTCATCTCTTTTTCAATCAGAAATGCAGTAATACCCTTCGATCCGGCATCGGGGTCTGTCTTGGCATAAACCACCAGTGTATCCGCGTCTGGCCCGTTTGTGATCCAGTACTTGTTGCCGTTCAGTCGGTAATGGTCGTTGCGTTTTTCCGCCCGCAGCTTCATCGACACCACGTCCGAACCTGCGGAAGGTTCCGACATCGCCAGCGCACCCACATGTTCTCCCGATACTAGGCGCGGCAGGTATTTCTGTTTCTGCTCTTCCGTACCGTTCAGCTTGATCTGGTTCACACACAGGTTGGAATGCGCCCCATAAGACAGCGAAACCGAGGCAGAAGCGCGCGCAACTTCTTCGACAGCAATTGTATGCGCCAAATAGGACATGCCCGCACCGCCGTATTCTTCTGGCACGGTGACACCCAAAAGACCAAGCTCTCCCATTTCTTTCCACAGTTCATTCGGAAAGCTGTTCTTGGCATCAATCTCAGCCGCCATCGGCTTGACACGCTCCTGCGCCCACCGATGCACCATCTCGCGCAGGGCGTTCACATCCTCACCCAGATCAAACTTCATCGTGGCCATGAACATCTGTGTCCTCCCTCCGCATTAATGAACAAGTGTTCAATAAATCTCTAACAGCGAATCTGTCTTCGGTCAATCTTTGTGAAAGCCCGGACCAAAACGCGAAACGCCGCCCAAACCGGGCGGCGCTCTCAAGGGTCGAGTGTGCGCTGAAAGCGCACTCTGTTTTGCTAGGATTGATAAACTGCGCCCACTTCGGCTCGGATGATGCGCGCGATCACTTGGCAATCCTCCAGTGAAAAGGTCAGCGGCACACGCATATCCATGATGCCTGCCAGAACACGATCACTTTCCGGCATTCGTTCGCTTTCAAAATATCTCCAGCTGTCATAGCGCGACGTGAACCCTGTTGGCTCAGCCCCGCCAAACCATTTGATCTCGACCCCACGCGCGGCGCAGCGGCTGATAACGTCGGCTATCCGCTCAGGCGACCAATCCAACAGCAGGAACTGGATCGAAGACCCGACATAGGTTTCCTCTTCGGGTCGCTCGACAATCGTCAGGCCCGGAGTGCCGCGCAGCCCGGTCTCGATCTCGCGATAGCGCTCGTTCCACCGTGTCACCTGCCGGTCCAGATCCCGCAACTGAGGGCGTAGGATGGCGGCACGCAAATTGTCCATGCGACCGGACACATTGGGTGTGGTGTACTTTATCCGCTCGAACACTTCAGGTCCCGGCGCTGCCAGATGGCGTTCATACAGCATGTATGACCCCGACAGCATTGTGGCCTTGGCCGCCAGTTCCGCGTCATCAGTAACCAGCAAACCGCCCTCGCCCGAGTTCACGTGCTTATAGGTCTGGCAGGAATAACACCCGATCGCCCCCTGCCGCCCCGACAACTGACCACGCCAGGCCGCGCCCATCGTGTGTGCGCAGTCCTCGATCACGATAACGCCTGCCGCGTCACACATCTGCATCAGACGATCCATGTCACACAGATGCCCGCGCATATGGCTGAGCATCAGGACACGGGCCTGATCCAGTTTGCCCTCAAGATCCTCCAGATCGATGGTCAGGTTTTCGGTGACGCCGACAAAGATCGCCCGCGCTCCGACCGATGCAATTGATCCCGGCACCGGAGCCAGAGTGAACGCATTGGTCAGAACCGGGTCGCCCGGCTGCACACCGACGGCCCGCAACGCGGTGGCAAGCGCATAACCGCCAGAGGAAACCGCCAAGCAATACTTGGCCCCCATCTGTGCAGCAAACTCCTGTTCCAACAGGGCCGTTTCCCCCAACTCACCGGGGACCACGTTATAGCGATGCAGCCGCCCGTGACGCAGGACAGCCAGCGCTGCCTCGATTGCGTCGTCTGGAAGGGGTTCCTGCTGCGTGAAATTACCAATGAATGTTTCCGTCATGGTCTTTTTCTGGATCTCCGACAGGGTCCGGTCAAGGTTTCAGGCTGCCGCACCGATCAGATCAGGCACAAGATCGGGCAAGTCGTCAAAGTGATGCAGCAGGGCTTCGGGCTCCAGCGCTGCCATGTCCTCCCCTGACGGCCCGAAAGTCACCAAAACCGATGGGACCCCTGCCGCTCGGGCGGTATTGCGGTCGGTATCCGAATCTCCGATCAGCACGCACCAGGCTGGATCTCCCCCGGCCCGTCGCGCAGCCTCGCGCAGAGGGGCCGGGTCCGGCTTGCGCACCGGCAGCGTATCCGCACCTACCAACGATGCAAAACGGTCCCGCACTCCCATGCGCGTCAGTAACAATTCGGCCAGATGTTCCGGCTTGTTGGTGCAAATGCCGACACCGTAGCCCGCGTTACTCAGCATCTCGACGGCCTGCAACGCTCCCGGATAGAAACTTGTGTGGGTGTTGATATCTTGCGCGTAAGCCTCAAGCAGAACCGGATAATAGGCCTGAACGGTGTCCTCGTCGTAAGCTCCAACGCGTTTCAGCCCTTGGGTTAACATCATGCGCCCGCCACGCAGCGCGATGCCTGCATCCTGCCCATGGACCAGCACATCACCATGCCCCATTTCGCGGAAACAATGGTTCGCTGCCGCCAGCAAATCGCTTGATGTATCCGCCAAAGTGCCGTCCAGATCGAAGATGACGGTCCGCATGTTGCCTCCTGTTTCGGCAGGTTTTCGCCGTGTCCTGTTTCAATCGGCAATCTTGTTTGATGGCCGAACAGCTTGCGCCTTTGCCCCCAGCGGATAAAACGGTCGGCAACAAAACACAAAGAGAAAACGATTTCATGACCATTGCCCTTGTCATCCTTGCCGCCGGAAAAGGCACCAGGATGAATTCGGACCTTCCCAAAGTCCTGCATCCCATCGCTCAGGCTCCGATGCTTGTTCACGCGATGCGTGCCGGGTCTGTTTTGTCGCCCGAACGCACGGTGATCGTCACCGGCCACGGGTCCGAAGCTGTAGCAAAGGTTGCTCAGGACGAAGACGAAGATGCCCGGATAGCCGTTCAGGAGGAACAATTGGGTACAGCCCATGCGGTTGGTCAGGCCCGGACAGCACTGGACGGGTTCGACGGTGATATCGTAGTTCTTTACGGCGACACCCCGTTTTTACAACCCGATACGCTGGAGCGGATGGTCGAGGCACGGTCCCGAAATGACCTGGTCATCCTTGGGTTCGAAGCGGCTGATCCGGCCCGCTATGGCCGGTTGGTCATGAATGGCGACACGTTGGAACGCATTGTCGAATTCAAAGACGCATCAGATGATGAGCGCGCCATAACATTTTGCAACTCGGGCCTTTTGGCCTGTGATGCCCGGTTGCTTTTTTCGCTGATTGACGCCGTTGAAAACAACAATGCCTCAGGCGAATACTATCTGACAGACGTAGTTGAGATCGCCCGCAACCGCGGTCTGAACGTAACCGCCGTCGCCTGTGACGAGGCGCAGACGCTGGGCGTGAACTCACGCGCTGATCTGGCCGCCGCCGACGCCGTATTTCAGGCGCGCGCGCGGGCAGAACTGCTGGATATGGGTGTCACATTGATGGCACCGGATACGGTATACCTGTCCGCAGACACTGTGATTGGGCGTGACACAGTAATCGAACCCAACGTGGTTTTCGGCCCCGGAGTGAGTGTCGAAAGCGGTGCAACCATCCGGGCCTTTTCCCATCTGGAAGGGTGCCATGTCAGTCGCGGTGCCATCGTCGGCCCCTACGCGCGGCTGCGTCCGGGCGCAGAATTGGCCGAAAACACGCGGGTTGGCAATTTCGTCGAAATCAAGAATGCAGAAATCGCCGAAGGCGCGAAGGTCAACCACCTCAGCTATATCGGGGACGCATCGGTGGGTGCTGCGACGAATATCGGCGCGGGAACAATCACCTGCAACTATGATGGTGTGATGAAGCACAAGACCAACATAGGTGCGAATGTCTTTATCGGCTCCAACACCATGCTCGTGGCCCCGGTCACGGTGGGCGATGGCGCAATGACAGCGACAGGCACAGTGGTGACCAAAGACGTAGCGCCCGAGGCGTTGGCCTTGGCGCGCGCCAAGCAGGAAAACAAACCCGGCTACGCGCGAAAACTGTTTGAAATGTTGAAGGCGAAGAAGGCTCGCCGCGAAAACGAGGCCTGAGATATGTGTGGAATTGTAGGTGTCTTGGGGCAGCATGAAGCAGCCCCTATTCTGGTAGAAGCCCTGAAACGGCTGGAATATCGCGGCTATGACAGTGCCGGGATTGCAACCGTTAATGACGGTGTCCTGGGGCGTCGGCGTGCGGTCGGCAAGCTGGTCAACCTCAGCGATCTGTTGGTGCATGATCCGCTGCCGGGAAAATCCGGCAT
>NZ_JBXWQZ010000112.1:0-5422 GCF_059612645.1 Ruegeria sp. YKSF131
CAGTGTATACCGTCAGTTCCGTTTCCGATGCCGCAGCCGTCGCCGTCAGTAAACCGAACGCCAAAACCGCATAAATTGATCTCTTCTGTTTCATGGTTGTCCTCTGTTGGTGAATTGTTTGACAGGTTCGCCATTCTTGCGCGGCGTTAAATTCACATTTGAGCATTCGCATCTTGACAGATTAATATGCCAAGAAAAATCGATTATACCTTCAAAGTCATAAGCCTGACCTATGGATAAACTTACTTATGAGATTCGGAATGATCAGACGAAGCTTCGTGTGGGAAGCTGGCCAGAATAGCGAACAGACGGGGAAAACCTAACGGTTCCTTTCCTTCAGTAAAAACGCCCCAGTTCCCTGATCCTTTGCGGATAATCATCTGGAAAACGCCAGATGATCTCTCCGGGTGCGCGCACCAGACCGCGCGCGGCGGGGTCTTTGTTGGTCAGCAATGATAGGAAAAGATCGCTGCTGGCCCATGGTGAAGACCGGAAATACCAATGTCCGTTGCCATTGCCCGCCTCTTCGGCATCCGTCACGTCGATGACATGCAGCCTTGGGGTCCGGGCCAATTCCGCTTGCACCGCAGGCACTGCTTCGCCGGGGGGCGAGGTCTCTCCGACGCGCTTGCGGCCAAAGACGAGCCTAGACATCGCCAGGGCGGAATCCGTTTGCGACTGATAGATCGTCAGGTCCGTAACCGCATCGAGTAGACCGTCCTCGATAGCATGAATGAAATAAGCACGGTCTAGATCGCTGCCGATCAGGATGAGTTTGCCCAACCGCGCGTTTCCCTCGGCCCCCAACGCGATTTGATAGGCGGCGTCAAAGGCCAGCCTTGTCCCGGCGCTGTAGCCGATCAGGTGGATGCGACGGGCATTGGTATGGGTCGAGAGAAAGGCAATCAACTCGCGCAGATAACGTCGCGAGGCCAGCGCCGATTCCTGATCACGGAAATAGGCCAGTGTATTTGGGGTTGCTGTCCAGTTGTAACTGATGAAAGCGCCCTGATAGCCCAGAAAATGCTGCAACTGGCTTGAGACTAGGGTGGAATAGTCGAAGTCCACATTATAGCCGTGGATGTAGATGAAAATGTCCTTGTTGGCCGATTGCGCCAACTGCGCATTGATTTGTGACGCAAAACGGCGACCGGCGGCTTCAACTTCGACACGGCTGGGTGGGGTATCCATGTATTTGATTGCGCTGAACGGCAAGATGCCGGTCTCGGCCACGCCCACCACACGCAGCCTATAGTCCTGATCTCGCGCCGCGGCGAGTGTTATGCGCCGTGCATTTTCCCAGCTTTCAAGCGGCGGGTCCGACGCAACCTGCGCGACACCCGCCCGCAGCACTTGCCCCCGTGCGTTATTGTAGCTTTTCTGTGGGTCGTCCGGTCCTGCGGGCTGGCGGTCTGTTGCGTAAAACAGTCGCGCCCGCGACTCGAAATTGCCCTCGGTCACATCCTCGAATGGATCAAGCGTGCCATCAGCAAAGACCGTTGGCGAAGGCATAATGTCAATTTCATTGTAGGTTTTCGCTGCACACCCAGTCAGGGCGACACAGATCAATAGCCACCAAAACCTACGCATCAGACCCTTAACGCTCCGTCATATTCCGGCCGCTTTGTGAATTTGCGGCACAAGATTTCACACATTTCTTTTGCAAATAGTCCGACATTGGCAATCGTTTATTGCCACGCGCGACCATAAGTATCAGCCGCAAATTGGGTGCGGTTTCGATGCCCGGCGCCCGCACCGGGCACGACCTCGATGGGTCTAGTCTGCCAAAACCGGGTCAGATCCTGCGCGTTGCTGGGTTCGATAGAGAGAGGGCGAAACGCCTGTCCAGCGGTTGAAGGCGCGTCGGAAGCTGCGGGGATCTTTATAGCCAAGCGTACTGGCGATCTGGTCAATAGACCTGTCGGTCTGGGTCAGCAAATGCTGTGCCTTGCTTTTTGCAAAGCGGGTTTGGACGGCGTTGAAGGACGTGCCTTCCTGACGCAGCGCGCGCTGCAGGGTTCGCGGCCCTATTGCAAGATGGCTTGCCACGGTATCCTCTGACATATCCGCGTTTGCGACAGTGATCTGCAATATCTGTTCCACTGCATCCCCAATGGTCTGCACAGGATTAACGCCCATCAACGCCGCCAGATCATCAAGATCAATGTTCGCGTCCAGACTGCGGGGCGAAGGGTTGCGCGTTTGCAAATCGCCCAGTCGGATGGCAATACCGGGCGGGCTGTCCCGAAGACGCACGGGGGCGCCAATCATCTCTTCGATCTTCGGGACATCGACTCGCGCCTCATGTGGCAGTTCAATCCAGTCCGGGTGCCAGCCTTCGCCCAGAAAGTGGCGGATAACGGTAGCGAGGACAAACACCGAGCCTTCGTCCAGATGTTTGTGACCCATGACCGTCAGCCCGACTGCACTGCGCCCGACCACGACATGGGTCTCGGTCTGACGAAATACGATCTCTGAACCTGGGTGTATCAGCAAGAACGCCCGTGCCCCGCGCGCCAGCGCGGTAGCCAGGTCAGGCGCGCTCAGCACAAAATTTGAATACGCGCCGTAACGCGCGTAATCGAATTTGCGGCCAATCCGGGCACCAAGAAGCCTGTCGCCCATCGCACGGGCCACCGTTTCAACCAGAATGCCCTCTGATGCGTAGGGTGCAAAACCCGCTTTCAGCGATAGAACAGAACGGTCCAGGCCGACCGCTTGAAGGGCGTCCGCAACGGTGCTCGCTCCGGCGAAATCTTCAAGCAGTTCCACGACATGGGCCAACTCGCGAATTGTAACCATGTTTCGACGCATTGGGTTAGTTTGTCGGGAATTGTCCGGTGACACAACCCGTCAAGGCGCTGCACAATCGCCCTGCGACAACGGGTTACACCGCCGTTCCCTCAACCCGTCATCACCGACGAAACCTGTGATTTCTTAAGGGACATGTTCGTGAGTAAGTCTTTCCCCCTCTCTCTCAGTCAGTCGCTGACGTTGCTGGCCACGATCTGGGCTCAGGCGGCGTATGCGCAGGATATGGACACAACCGTCGACAGTTTAAGTGACAGCCGCGAGATCCCGGTTACCATCGACAATTTCATCCGCGCCGCGACTGACCTTGAGCTGGGCAAATATGTGTCACTGGCCGGAGGCGTGAACAGGTTCTTTCACTTTCGCGAACCGACCCCGGTGGATGATCAACCAACAATCCGGATGAACCGCGACACGCTGTACAGCACCGCTGTTATCGACATCAGCGAAGGCGCAACCCTGACGCTGCCAAATGCAGATGGCCGCTATATGACCACAATGGTTCTCAATCAGGATCATTACATCGAAGAGGTGTTTCACGGTGGTGGCACCTATGCGCTGGATGTCGAGACTTTTGGCACGCCCTATGTTGTCGTCTTCATGCGCGTGTTGGTCGATGCCGCCGATCCTTCGGATGTGGCCACCGTCAACGCGTTGCAGGACCAGATGCTGGTCGAGGCCGGGTCGGCCCGTCCGTTCATCCTTCCCAATTATGACGAAGCCAGTTTTGAGGGGCTGTTACAGGGCATTCTGGCCCTCGGCCCCTTTGTGCCGGACAGTTCCCATATGTTCGGCGCGCGTGATCAGGTTCAGGCGGTCCGGCATCTGATCGGCACCGCTGGCGGTTGGGGTGGGTTGCCCGAGCATGAGGCCTATTACGTCAGTGTAGAACCAAATCTGCCAGTGGCCGAGTATCGCATCGATGTTCCCGCCGAGGTGCCGGTCGGGGCGTTCTGGTCTGTCAGCCTTTATAACGCCAGGGGCTTTTTCCAGCCCAACACGCAAGGTGCCTATAACGTCAATTCAGTGACAGGTGCGCGCAATGGTGATGGATCAATGACCATTCACCTGAGCGGGTGTATGGATGGGCGGGTCAACTGCCTGCCGATCATGGAGGGCTGGAACTATACCGTGCGGATGTATCAGCCCGGGCCCGAGGTTCTCGATGGGACGTGGAGCTTCCCCCCAGTTCGCCTTTTGAATTAACGGAAAGGATTTCTCATGCGACGTCTTCTTTTTGCCCTTGCGCTGTGTGTGCCCTCGATTGCCGCGTCAGAGGAGGTGCGCATCCACAACCTTGTGCGGGCGGAATCTGACACGATGATCCGGGCAAATCTTGCCGCCTATGGAGTAGGCGTGGGCGAAATCGTGCACGAACGTGCGCTGGTTTCGGCGGATGCTCCGCAGCCGATCATCCGCGCAAATCAGGACACGCTTTATTCCGCGGTGATCCTAGACCTATCCCAGCCGGTCCAGATCACTTTGCCCGAAAGCGATGGTCGCTTTCAGTCGATGCTGGCTATCAGCCAGGATCACCATGCCTTTGTCGAGGCAACGCCGGGCACCTATGACCTGACCGAGGAAAATGTCGGCACACGCTTTGCCTTTGTCCTGTTCCGTACATTCGCCGATGCCACGGATGCCGAAGATCTGGCCAGAGCGCATGCGGCGCAGGACGGGATCGAGCTCAGCGGCGGTGGCAACGGCCCGTTCGAAGCGCCGGACTGGGATATGGAAAGCCTGGCCGAGGCGCGCAAGGCGGTGAACGATCTGGCAAGCGCGGTCGGCTTTGATGCGGCCAATGCCTTTGGCCGCAAGGACGAGGTCGACCCGATTGATCACCTGGTCGGCGCCATCGCTGGTTGGGCAGGGCAACCGGCGACCACAGCCTCGGCCGTGATCGCCAGTGTCGATGCAAATGATGGCGAGACGCCCCATGCAATCACGGTCAACGACGTCCCGGTCGACGCGTTTTGGTCGATCACCGTTTACAATGCCGACGGCTATCTTGAGCCGAACGAGCTTGACCGCAACAGTTACAACAACGTTTCTGCCAAGCCCAACGAGGACGGGTCATACACTATCCACTTCGGTGCATGTGACGATGGCCGGATCAACTGTATCCCGACCCCGCCAAACTGGAATTACACCGTCCGCCTGTACCAGCCGCGCGCCGAAATTCTGGATGGAAGCTGGACCTTTCCATCGGCTGAACGGATCAACTGAACCGATAAGGAGACCGAGATATGCAGTTTTCGACAAAGTCACAGGCCACCGCACTCGCCCTGCTGATGGCCGCAATCCTGGCCTTGCCGCTGCCAGCCGAGGCCCAGTCGCAACGAACGAAGAACACGGTTGGCGGTGCCGTCGTGGGGGCTGGGGTGGGGTACCTCGTATCCGGCAGTGACGGCGCAAAAGCCGGAGCCGTCGTCGGTGCCATCGCAGGCTATCGTAAAAAGCGCTAAGGCCACGCTGCACGTGCCGCACACTGTTGAAGAAATGAGGTAGATCACATGAAACGAGTTTCCCTTACGGCTATTTTCGGGATGTGCATTGCAGCGCTGGCGAGCACTGCCTCTGCCGATGCGGAGATGGACGAAATCATCGCCGC
>NZ_JBXWQZ010000113.1:0-5340 GCF_059612645.1 Ruegeria sp. YKSF131
CATTCCTGCACCGCAGCAAACGCGAAAGACCTGATAAGAAAGGCAATCGCACTCAGCTCAGATGACTACTTTCTGCGTCAGCAACACGTTGTTTTTCAACAGAATCGGCTCGGAGTTGCCGTTCTCTGCGCCGCGCATCAAAGGCTGGTCACAGCCCACAAACATCCCGACTTGCCATCAGACAATACCCGGCCCCCGCTCCTTCCCCCCGTCATGCGGGAGAAGGCCCTTCGCTTTCAGGTTCGTATCCACGCGATGCCTTTTGTCGGTGGCCAGCCGCTTCCCCACAGGCTTCTCACCTGCCCCGCTCTGACCGCGCACGGTCTCGGCGGTCCCCGATCCGTCTGGTGTCGAATGACAACCATCGGCCGGTGGGTTCCGTTGTAGCGTTTCTGCACCGGGCCAGAAGGAGCCGCATCGGTGCGGGTTGGGGTAGTCCCCGAACCATAGTTCACCTTTGGAGGCCGGTTGGTGAACGTACCGTGGTCACCGCTTTTTTTGATCGTTCACCAGGGGAAGCAGCAAGAATAAACCGGGCGCAACGGAGACGGGGAAGACCCATCCCGGCCCGGAACGTCCGATTTTGTGTTCGTGCTAACTAAGTGTATTGATCTGGTTTTTTTACTCGTTGGGTTTCACACGGTCACCCTCTCCACAATTAGTAGCTGGCCCGAAGCGCCGCAGCCCCCAAATAGCGCAGGCGGTTCGGGCCAGCGGTTCGATACTGAATCCGAAGCCAAATTGTTCGCTTTCCGTTCTCATATTTGTATGTAACTTTTGACAAAGTCGACTCGTCTTAATCAGCACGCTTTCTCAGCAAACAGCGTTGACGTTGTGCGCAACCGCTGTTGAACGAGTCGCCTGTTAAAGAATGTTCCAAACGGAGAATATAATGAGCGCCAATTCGAACAGCGGTCAGAGTGGCAACCATGACGTTGCAGATACCGAGGGTGACTACTCCATTTATCCGCACATGGATGGGATCAAATGTTCTTTGTCCTGGAAACTTGGAAGCTACGGGGAACCCGGCGTACTTTCTGAGGACATGATAGAGAGCTTGTGTAAGCAGTTTGACCTGGCAGAAACACTCGTGCACAACCTCTCTGTGCTTCTTGGGAACTGCCTCAACAACGATGACGACATAGCAATCAATCTGACCGAGGTCCGACGCTCACAAGCGATTGAACGAGGTCAAAAGCACCTCAAGCAGCTTATGCGGGAAACCAAACGCGGCTCGATTACTCCCCAAGAACTCCGCAACGCATTGGGCACGCTTTCGACCTATTTCGCGTCGACACCGGAAGATGTAGAACTTCTTCCCCAAATGCTCGACAAACTTGAGACTGCGACAACGTTTACTCAGGACATCAACGATGACATTCGACACATCTTCGAGACACCCGGTGCGGCTGCGGAGATGTCGCCGCGTGACAAGCGGTTCTCACGCGACAAACGCCGTCAGTACATCGTCGAGAGCTGCTGCTATATCTGGAAAGATGCCGGTCGCCCCCTGACCTACACGACATACTCAGACGGCCGCCCGGGAGGACAACGGCAAGGGCCACTGATTACCTTCATCCAGTCCGTCGTGAAGATGATCACCGAGCCGGGGCAAATCCTGAGCGGTGAGACGATCCGCGTGGATATTGACGATTTTCGCGACAGGCTTGAGCGCGAAGAGAAAGAGCGTTGGGCCCCGCCGGAAACAAGCAATCAATACACTTAGAATGAGCAAGCCTGCGTTGTCATGGTCATGGCATGACACGCGTTCCTGCCATACCCCCTTCAGACAACCACGCGCACCGGCAGGTTGAGACAGCGATTGACCAGTTGGTCCGATTGTTGGCTGCCCAGACAGTACGGGAACTGGGCCGGAACGCCTCTGACCAAAAGGAGGCGCATCAGGATGCCACAGATCAAAGCAAAGAATAAACAAATCCGCAAACTTCTGTCGGTGAAAGACGTCGCTGAACTGGACAATTGCTCGGAGAAGACGGTGCGCCGTGCGATTGCGGCTGGCCTGCTTGAGGTTATTCGGGTGGGCCCTGGCGGACGCCTCATCCGCATTGATCCGGCAGCTCATGCCGCCTACCGGCAGGCACAGTGCTGGTAGGTAATCGCGACCATTAATGTCTATTAATGTCAATGTGTTAAGCGCATTTCGGGAAGAGGGCATCCCCGTAAGTTTCTAACTTTCTGTGCTACGCTTCTCCCGAATCGGACCTCCTGTCCACACCCGTCCACCCGAGACCTGACCTGTCCAAAGGAACGTAATCCCGATGACTAGCCAGAGCCCCGTTCCATTGACATTAGCCTTCGTCAAAGCCGACACACCGATGTTCGCCGAGCTCATCGAACAGCTGCGCTCCGATAGCTCTCTGACAGACGGACGCCGCCGCGATATGATCTCCGGTCTGCGCCGTATAGCCAAGGCCCTTGGATTGCCTCCTGAGGATGTGCCTTGCGATAGCCGCTGGTTGCAGCCCCGTTTGACTAAAGTTGCACCGGCTGCGCTTGGTCTGACACCAAAGAGCTGGCAAAACGCGGTCAGTGATGCTCGGGCCGCCCTCGTGCATTTCGGGCTGGTGGAACGGCGATACAACCGGATCGATGATCTGTCTCCCGATTGGCACACGCTCTGGGCAGCCGTTCTGGCGTCGGGCGACAAGACATTGCAACCCGCGCTCTGCCGCTTCGTGCATTTTCTGAACCGGCAAGGCGTCAAACCTGCCACTGTGCGCAAAAAGCATGCCGCGGCCTATCGAGAAGCCCTTGCGCATAACGAGATCAGCAAATCTCCTGATGTCGCATATCGGGCTGCGGTCAACGGCTGGAACCTGGCGGCCCGACGTATTGCGGAATGGCCCAAGGTCAACCTGCCTCTGGAAACGCGCCAGAAGGTCATCACCTTTCCCGTGACAGCATTTCCTACGCCGTTCCAAAGCGAGCTTGCAAAATTGATGCACCGTCTTGCAACTCCGGACCCGCTGGCAGATGACGGTCAGAACAGGGCACTCCGACCCGCGACCCTGTCCCAATACCAAAGACAGTTGGTTCGGTTTGCCTCCGAACTCGTTCACTCTGGTATCCCGATCGCGGAGATTGGCGGATTGGACATCCTGATCAATCCGGTGATGGCTGAACGGGGTTTGCGCCAGATGTTATCGCGCACCAACAACCAGACCACAAAGATGATCAGTGAGATCGCCGCGCTGCTCCGCAACCTGGTCCGGATACTCAACGCACCCGATAATACCCGGGATGCGCTGTCGGGGCTTGCCGCGCGCCTGGCGGTCAAACCTCAGAATGGCATGACCCAAAAAAACCGAAGCCGGCTGCGGGTGTTGCAAGAGGATCGGCATCAACAGCGCCTGCTGCTCCTGCCTGAACGGATTTTCGCGCGACCACGCGGCACGTCCAAGCCGTATGGCTGGGCTCTGGCACGCGAAGATGCGCTCGCCATCGCCATCTTGCTGGTCTGCCCAGTTCGCGTGAAGAACCTGGCTGGCATCCACCTGGAACGCCACCTGCACCGTCCCGGTGATGGCCGAGCCTACCTGGTTCTGGAAGGCGGCGAGACCAAAAATGATCGACCCGTCGAGTTCGAGATCCCGCGTGATGTATTGCGCATGATCGACGTACATCTCAAATCTCGCTGCCCGGAACTCTGCCCCGCGGGAACGCTTTGGCTTTTTCCCCGCCGGGATGGTCGACATTCGGTTGATTCCGGCGTTTTGTCTGCCCGCGTCTCCAAACGAATCCGGCAAGAAACAGGGTTGGAGATGAATGCCCACCTGTTTCGGCATTTCGCGGTGATGAACTGGCTCGACGCCAATCCCGGCGGCTACGAGGTTGCGCGCCGGTTGCTTGGGCATTCGGAAGTCAGCCACACGATCAACATGTATTCCGGTCTTGAGGCACGGTCGGCAACACGCGCCTTTGCTGACCTTATAGACGCCAAGAAAGGGCGTCGCTGATGAGCCTTGTTCTGCCGCTCGACGAATGGCCCGTGCAAGACCGGGATATGTGGCTCAACCTTCAGACGGAAGGTGGACCGCTTGACGATTGCGGTGCGCTCTCACATCTACGTGCGACCTCGTTGAAGACGTTGGAATTGCGCTATGCCCGATGGCTACAATGGCTGATTACCAGCGATGCGGAGGCGATCACACTGCCTCCGACTCGACGCGGGACCCTGCCGCGCCTTTGCGCTTGGCTTCAAAACCTCTCACACACCCGGCCGATGACCCGGTTGATGTTCATTGATGGCGTGTTGCGTATCCTATCCGCAGCGGACCCTACGCAGGACTGGTCTGGTCAACGAAAGCTAAAAACGGGATTGAAGCGCGCCGCCGGTCGAGGTGATCGGGATCGCAAACTTGGGCGTGTGTTGTCCAGCGAGGTTCTATTCAAGGCGGGAATGTCTCTAGCGACGGGTCATGCAGAAGCAGCACCAACACCGCTTCGCAGAATGATGTATCTGCGGGATGGCACCATGATAGCCATGCTGGCTTTGATGCCGATGCGGCGACGCGCCTTTGCGGGCCTTCGGATTGGCACATCCCTGTATGTCACTGCAGACACGATGACTGTTGCGCTCCCAGGGGATCTGACAAAATCAGGACAGCCTTGGGAAGCTGATGTTCCCCAGATCGTTGAGCCGCTCTTGCGTCGCTATGTCAACGAAGCCCGTCCCTTTTTTATGGAACGTGGCCAACAACAACACGATGCCTTGTGGGTCGGCAGGACGGGTGCACCATTAAAGCAAGATGCGCTGAGCCCCCGGATCGCGGAGCAGACCCTGAAGCTGACGGGTCGCCGCATCCCACCGCATTTCTTCCGGGATGCTGCCGCGACAACCTTGGCCCGCTCTTCTCCGGAACACGCCAAGCTAATTCGACCAATTCTTGCGCATACGAACTTCGGAACCGCCGAGCACCACTACATCCACGCCCAAACCATTGAAGCGGGCCGCGAATACGCGGCTTTGATCGACCTAAAGAGAAAGGCCAGACGATGACCCGAGTTGCAATCTATGCCCGCTTCTCCAGCCAGATGCAGAGAGACGCATCCATCGATGACCAGATGCGTTTGTGCCGGGAACGTGCAGAGCGGGAAGGCTGGACTGTTGTCGACGCCTATTCTGATCGGGCGGTCTCTGGTGCGTCCATGTTGCGTCCCGGGCTGCAAGCACTCTTCAATGCAACTCAGGAAGGACGGGTTGATCTAATCTTGGCAGAGGCGCTGGATCGGTTGAGCCGGGACCAGGCAGACATCGCTGCGATTTTCAAACGCCTGAGCTTTGCAGGGGTCGGCATCATGACTCTGACCGAAGGCGAG
>NZ_JBXWQZ010000114.1:0-5261 GCF_059612645.1 Ruegeria sp. YKSF131
TTGGTTCCGGGTTTCTTTCTCATCTCCACTCCTTGGCGGTTACGATGAGCCAGAAACCCTCTCTTATCAAATCGACCTAAACTGTCCCATTGGCGCTGACGTCAGACAGGTTCTAGGTGCGTTTTACTCCAGCCCAGATTTGTCGGACGAGGTGATTTCAGCCTTAACAGATGCGGGATGGCGTTTCTAAGAAAAACCCATTTAAGCCGTGACCGAAAACTGGCTCACGTGTGCAAAGTGTGTTTTACCACCAACACACACATTCGTACCCAAGTAATGTCAATGAACCCGGAAGGCAGTCATCGGAACATTTTGCCGCGAACGGCAATTTTGTCCGCTCCTCGTGTGTCGACCAAAGCTGCGGCGAAAGAGAGATTTGGATTAGGCCGAATTTTGCGCCGATGAATGACCGCAAACGAGAAATCCTCTGCGATGCAACAAATGGCGTGTCGCGCCTGCGAGGGGTTTCCGCGTCAGCAAAAGCGGCGTGAGCAAAAGTCGGCTCCATCCCGCAACTCGGAGTTTGCAAAGCACGATTTTGAAGGTCCGGTTTGGGTTGCCCTTGATCACTGATGGGATGGCAAGCGTTTCTTGCGGTATGCTGAAGCCGGCATACCCACATATCTTCGAAAGGCATTTCGGAAGCTTGATGGCTCGGTATATCCAACTTCAGCAGCTATTTCGTCGATGGGCAAATCGGTCGTCTCAAGCATTTGCTTGGCTTCCTCGACCCTGAGAGTCTGAATGTACTCGACTGGCGTCTGCCCCGTGGCTTTGCGAAACCGCCGCAACAGACTACGCTCCGTCAAACCGCTTCGGGCGGCCATGGCGGTAACCGGGGTTGGCAGGGCATAGTTATCCGCGGCCCAAACCTGAGCATCTGCAACCAGAGCATCCTCGTGCTGTGCTCCCGCAGTCAAAGAAGCGTAGTGCAACTGTCCTTCAGTGTGAGGCTGGAGCAGATAAATCTTGGCGAGGCGTCGGGCCTCATCCTGGCCAGCAACTCGGCCGACCAGATACAGAACCAGATCACCCCACGCAGACGCTCCGCCTGCCGTCACGATCCGGTGCCCGTCACCCGCAGGTATCAGAATCCGTTCACGGCGCACGCGGACATCCGGGAATTTCCGGGCAATGACATCACAGAAACTCCAATGGCTGGTGGCATCAAGCCCATCCAGCAATCCTGCCGCCGCGAGTAAGAGCGCACCAGAACAAACAGAAGTTATGATCGCGCCGTCAGCATGCGCCTTGATAAGCCACGGGACCACAACCGCGAATTCATCTGGCAACGGTGCGTCAGGCGCAAGATGCAGGTCAGGAACGATTACCAAGTCAGGCTGACCAAATTCGGCCAGTGATCCGTCCGGCGTGATACGTCGTCCGTTGATGTCGACATAGGGTGCTCCATCTACCGACAACATCTGGGCGTCAAAAACCTTCGCCTTGGGACGGTCCCCATGCAGCATTTCCCAATCCCGGCCGACCGAAGCGAGCGCATCGAGAATACTGTAAGCCGTCGAGGTTCCGACGCAGGGCAAAGTCACAACCACTGTACGGCAGGGAGCTTTGAATGCTGGCATCGATATGTCCGATATTCACCGATTTGGTCATTTGCAGGCATATCACGACTCGCAAGCTTGCGGCAATACCGACGCAGAAACAGACGAGATGAACCCTAATAGTACCGGAGAAACCACATGAACGAACAAGCAGCAGTCACTTTTGATGAGGCCAAGGCAGAGCGCTTTGGTGAGCAGATGGTCGGCACATTAAATAGTGCCGCGCTCGCGCTGATGACGTCGATTGGTCACCGTACCCATCTATTTGACGCGCTCGCCGATTTACCTAACGCCACCTCCTCAACTCTGGCCGAGAAGGCTGGCTTGGCCGAGCGCTACGTACGCGAATGGTTGGCCGTGATGGTGACATCGGGCGTGGTCGAATACGCCCCCGGAGCTGGAACCTACACTCTTCCCCCTGAACACGCGGCGTTGCTTACCCATGCGGCAAAACCCGACAACATGGCTGTAACCTGCCAGTTCATTGGTGTCATGGCTTCGGTCGAGGAAGATATGGTCGCGCGGTTTCGAGATGGTGCGGGCACCCATTACCATGACTACTGCCGCTTTCACGAAGTGATGGCAGAAGACAGCGCCCAGCTGGTGGTATCAGCCCTGATCGAGCACATCCTTCCTGTGGAACCTGGCCTGATCGAACGTCTTGAGCGCGGCATCGATGTTCTGGATGTAGGTTGCGGTGCGGGCCGCGCGATGATGGAACTGGCACAGGCCTTCCCCGCAAGCCGCTTTGTCGGGATCGATCTATGTGAGGACGCCTTTACTGAAACGCAAGTCTCAGCGGCACGCATGGGACTGAAGAACCTAACGTTTCGTGCGCAGGACCTTTCCAAAATCAATTCTCTGGGAAGTTTCGATCTGATCACAGCGTTTGATGCGGTCCACGACCAGAAAGACCCGCAGGGACTATTGGACCTTGTCTACCGCTCGCTCGCCGAGGACGGATTGTTCCTGATGCAAGATATAGGCGGGTCCCGGAACCTGGAAACCAATATCCAAAATCCGTTTGCGCCCCTGCTTTACTCCCTGTCGCTGATGCACTGTACCCCAGTGTCGATTGGACAAGGCGGGCCAGGCCTCGGTGCAATGTGGGGCATTGAGACAGCACAGGAATATCTCGCCAATGCAGGCTTCGGTCAGGTCAAGACCCATCACCTGCCTCATGATCAACTCAACGCATACTTTTTCGCGCGCCGTTAAGCGCACTGTTTTTGGAGTTCTCAAATGAAAGTTCCTCATTCAACAACCGCCATCATTATCGGAGCCGGTCTTTCCGGGCTGGCTGCGGCCTTTGAGCTGCGCGCCCGGAATATCCCGTTCACCATTCTGGAAGCGTCCGACAGGGTGGCCGACCCGTGGCGCGCACGGCATCCGAAGTTGCGACTGAACATTCATCGCCATTTCGCCAGCCTCCCCGGACATCAGGCACCTCGTAAAGCGGACACCTTTTTGCCCCGAGATGCTGTTGTCGACTACCTGAGCGAGTATGCGCGTCAGTTTGCTTCCGATATCCATTTCGAGACCCGTGTCCTGTCAATCCGCCGTGAAGACGACATCTGGCAGATCGAAACCAACAGGGGCACCTATTTCAGCGCCCACCTGATTGTCGCAACGGGGCGGGAGAAAGTGCCTGATATGCCCGTTTGGCCGGGCATGGAGGAGTTTGGCGGTCAAATCGTTCACGCCGCCGACTTTGGTGACCCCAGTGAATACGACGGGAAGAAAGTCCTTGTCATCGGGGCCGGCAACTCAGGCACAGATGTGTTGAATCATTTGTCGCGCAGCAATCCGGCCCAGGTCTGGGTATCGGTCAGGCATGGGCCATCGATCCTGCCATCGCGCGTCTTCGGCTTTTCGTTACAGCGGCTGGCCAACCTGTTCACGCTATTCCCCAAATGGTCACTCGATCCGATCTTTTCGATCATGCAGCGTGCCTTCTTTGGAAACTTGCGCCGTTATGGCCTGCGCCGCCATGTCATGGGCGGTGGTTCCCGGATGCTGAAAGACGGAGTTACCTTCGCTCTGGATGATGGATTCGTTTCTGCGCTGAAATCTGGTCAGTTTACGGCCGTCAGCGAAACCGTCGGCTTTTCGCCCCACGCCGTTGAACTGGCCAGCGGTCGAAAGCTCCACCCCGACGTGGTGATCTGCGCCACTGGATATGGAGCAGATCTGGATGAACTCTTCGGGCACATGGGTGCGTTGGACAACAAGGGTTATCCACTACATCCAATGGGTCAGGAAGATCCTCAAAATCCCGGTCTTTGGTTCACTGGGTACGGATTGTTGTTTCAGGGATTTTTCCACGCAGCAGGCATAAGCGCAAGTCGTATTGCAAACCAAATCGAAGCGTGTGCCAATGCGTCGTCCCAAGCTCAATCATCAGGGTATCTGTCACAAGGAGCAAATCAAGGCGTTCAGTCTTTGGAAGGAGCGGTGCGATGAACTTTTCAAACTCCGCACTGATGTTGTCGCCGCCAAGGGGTTGGCGGCTGCATATCACGAACGCTTACCGACTCTTCAGACACTTACTGCGCCGGAAACGGAAGTATTGCTGCATGGATGAATTGCCTAGCCATCTGTTGCGGGACGTAGGTCTTGAGCGCCTCATTGATGTGAAACCTGATACTAGGTTCCAGCACCGTCTGATGTAGCACCGTTCGAGTGCCCGCTTTGGGCTGCCTTCAGTCGTAGACACGGGAGGTAGCGGAGGTCGACTACGAGCCCAGAGCGGTCATTTCCTTGACGCCGTGAATATCCAGTTCAGGTGGGCACCGGGCAACTTACATCATGTGGGGTATTGCCAGAGACTACTTCGGGCCGCACTGTAGTTCGGGGAAAGCTTTCACATCGCAGCAAGGATTTCATCTGATGGCTCTCGAAATTATTGGCGCCGGCTTCGGGCGTACTGGCACGGACTCCCTCCGTGAAGCATTGGCGGTTCTCGGCTTCGGACCTTGCCACCACATGCATGAGATCCGGGATAATCCGGAGAAAGCGGGTCCATGGCATGATTATTTTTGTGGTGGGTCGCCACTTGATCTCGACCTGCTTTTCGACGGCTACCGGTCCCAAGTCGACTGGCCTGGCGCCCATCTCTGGCGCGAGTCGGCTGAACGCTATCCGAACGCGAAGGTAATCCTGTCGGTTCGTGATCCGGAGGACTGGTACGCGTCCTACTCGAAGACGATCAAGGTTTTTCGCGAAACCGAAATGCCGCCGGAGGCGGCACATATGCGTCAAATCCAGGAGTTCGTGGATGTCTTCCTGGGCGACCGCTTCGACACTGAGGAACGCGCAATAAAAGACTTCCAGGCGCATGTTGCCGAGGTGAAGTCTGTGATCCCGGCGGACCGTCTGCTAGTGTATGAACTTGGCTCAGGATGGGAGCCGCTCTGTGAGTTCCTCGGGGTATCTGTGCCGGATCAAACCTATCCGCATACAAACGCCACGATAGACTTTCAGAAGCATAATATTGAACTGCAAAAATAGTCCGCAAAGCACGCTGTCAGGTCGCGTCTGCGGCAGCTTCGTCCCGCAACACGAGAATTGCAAAGTCGGATTTTGAAGGTGTCCGTCGTCAGGGATTTTGGGACAGATGGCGGCGTGAGCTAAGAGAGGGTCTGGCTCATCTGGTTCATGTGATTATGCGGCGGATTTGCGGTGAAGCAAGCGTCGCGT
>NZ_JBXWQZ010000115.1:0-5164 GCF_059612645.1 Ruegeria sp. YKSF131
CGTCAGGCTGGGTGTCACGGCCCATTCCTCGGCTGCGAGGCGAAAAACCACGGTGTTTGGGTCCGTTGCAGCGAGTTTTGCGATACGTATCCTGATCGGTCCCAGCCAGACTGCGTGAATCATGAAAGGGATCAGGGCCACGAGATGCCCGCTCGCATTGCGCACCACCAATGCGCGCAGTGTTCGCCCCTGCCCAAAGTGCATCCACCATGTCTGCACCCAGACCGGGTTGGCATAGATATCCGCGCCCACCCGATCGGCAAGGGCGATCCATTCTTCCACCATGTCGCTCAGAGGTTTCACCCCATCAACCCACTGGAATGACAGCTGGTTTGAAGCTTCGGTCACTCGACCGGCTCCTGTCTGATCAGATGATACCGCAAGGATGCGCGCGCAAGCCGTCGCCGCGCGGCAGCTTCGTCATGTTGTCCGGTGGCAGACATCAGGAAGCGCAATATAGAGGATCCGACAAAGATGGCCCGCCCACAGAACGCCCCCCAAAGACCGTAGTGCTTACGTAAATAGATCATTTTGCTTTTTTGCATTTGCACGAACATGCGTGACCGGATCTGGACCGTGCTTTTGCCGCCCCCGTCCAGATGCAGAATTTGCGCTGCGGGGGAAAATACGCAAGACCATCCGGCGTCGCGAATGCGGCGGCACCAATCGGCCTCTTCGGAATAGACAAAGAATGCTTCATCCAACAGGCCAACCGCTTCGAACACGTGACGGGGTACCAGCATGAACATGCCCGAAACCACATCAACCGGTCGTTCGGAGTTTCGGTCCCAGTCTCCATATTCGGCATGGCCCAGGAGCCGGTTTTGCGGCGACAGGCGATGCAGTCCGAATTCGATCAGCGCAAGATTGGCAGGCCCGGGATCGGCAAAGCAGGTGCGCTGAATGGTGTTCTCATCCTCCAGCACCTGGCAACCGAGGCATCCCACATCGGGATGCTGCCCAAGCCAGTGGACCATTGTGTCGATCGCACCGTCCAGAATGATTGTGTCGGGGTTGAGCAACAACAAGGTGTCCCCTTGCGCGATTTCCAGTCCTTGATTGTTGGCGGCAGCAAAGCCCCGGTTGGTCTTATTCGCGATCAGCCGCACCCGAGGGAATTCTGTTCGCACGAGTTCGGCCGAGCCATCGTTTGATGCATTATCGACGACAATGACCTCATGCGGCATCATTGTTTCGCGTGCGATGGACATCAGGCAATCCCGAAGAATATCCCGGGTGTTCCAGTTCACGATCACGATTGAAACAGCGCAGGCAGTAGACGTGCTGTTTGGTGATGAAATCATGATACTCTATTCTCGTTAACCATTCACATTTCAAATTACTTAGTCATTGTTTCATTCTATGAATACACTGACCACAATCCTCTGAAGACAATTGTTGTTTTATAGCGGTCGTAAAAGTCAAAGCGTATAGACCAGTATATTGAGGTAATAGTTTGACAGCGCCGGACCTTCGAACCCAAGACGATATCGTGGTCGACTGTAGTGAATCCCTGAACACGGAACAACGCGCGGACTGGGATAGATTCCTGAAAGGGGCAAAACACCAGCACCCGCGGCAATCTCTGGTTTTTGCCCGTTCCGAGCAAGCCTCGGGCCGAAAGGTTCTGTATGCCCGCGCCCACCGCAGCAGCGGCGCTCTGGTGGCTGTTGGCCTGCTTTCGCTTGAGCCGCACCCTTTTTTGCCCAGGGCCTGGTCCAAAGCTTATTGTCTGAGCGGCCCGGTATGCGACGACGCCCACAACATGGCTGCGTTTCTGAAGGCCCTTTGCGAACATCCTGAACTGGCCAGCGTGGGCAGTCTGAATGTCACCCCATTCTGGACAGAACAGGACGCGATAATAATGGATGGCGTTCTGGCCGGGGACGGTTGGCGGGTTTCCGAAGAGGAGGAGTTCCGCGAAACCGGGTGGGTGGACATATCCGGGACCCGCGAGGAGATCATGAAAAGTTTCTCCAAAAGCGCCCGGCGCGAAGTCCGCCGCGCTGAACGGCAGGGCGTTACCTTCCGTAATGCAGAAACAAGCGAAGAGTTCGGCATCTTTCTAAGCAGCATGAACCGCCTGCGCGCCACGCGCGGATTGGAAGAATTAGACATCGCTACATATGAGACGACATTCGAAGACGTGCTGCGCCCCGATGATATTGGAACCGTGATCATGGCCTGGCAGGAGGATGCGTTTCTGGCTGGCCTGTTGGTCTATCGCAGCAAAGACGTCGTGCATGGGCGTCACTTCACAACCGAGCCGGAACATCTCAGGGCTGCCGGTAATCTGCGTATCGCACCAGCATTGTGGCTTGAGGCGATGTGCTGGGCGCAGAAAAAAGGATGCAGCATCCTGGATGTAGAAGGGTATCGCGCTCCGGTTGCGGGTGACAAGAAGTTCAACATCCACAAGTACAAGTCGGAATTCGGTCCGCGCAGTATCCGACGGATTTCCGAGCGGCAGAAAATTGTGAACCGACATGTGTTTCTAACCGGAAATGCCCGTGATCTGCTGCGGGGGCATTTGAAAAAGGTCAAACGGGCGATCATGGGATGAAGCCTAGATGTGAGAACGGTCGGCGGTGCTGAAGATGAAGTTAGCGAAGAAAGGCAAGATACAACTGATCCAGGGCGCGGCGCGGCTGGGGCCGGGGATGCTGATCAAACAGGTCTGGCTGGCCTTTCTCGACAGTTTTGTACGCAAACGCCATCTGGTGTTCAGGCTCGATACTCAGAACAGCAGCATGTCGCAGCCCGCTCTGAGCGGGGGTGGACGCTTGCGCGAGGTTTTGTCTGCGGACGAACTGGATCAGCCGGATCTGGCTTGGATGACCGATCCACTGGCTGCGCATGACTGGGGTACTGTGGACTGGCTGGCACTTGGATGGCGGCTTTGGCTGCTGGAGGAGGATGGCAATGTGCAGGCCCTTGCCTGGGTGCGCGATGCGACGCACAGCCGTGATTTCTTTGTCCCCCTGGACGAGAGGGAGGAGCTGTTTTGGCATGTCTATGTCCTGCCGGATTATCGAGGTCGAAACTTGCAGGAACGGCTATGGCGGATGATTGCGGCGGACCGGGCCTCGGATGGGGTCGAGGGGATTTTCACCAATTGCAGAGATTACAATCTGCCGTCTCGCAAGAATATTCTGAAAATGGGCTTTTCCCCTGTGGGGCAGTGTGACGAAAACCGGATCATGCGCCGCCGGGTTTGGCGAAGCTATTGAACTTTACAGGCTGACATGACCACTAAACCCACCCGGAACACCTTGTATTGTGGCGATCCCCCGATGCGCTTATCCAACCTTTTTCGGTCGGACCCGGAGGGGGGTTATATGTCTCTGTTCAAGGGGCGTCGGGCGTTTCCAAGCTATAACACCCGTGTTGCGATCCGGGCGGCCTGCGACTTGTTGGAATTGCAGCCCGGGGATGAGGTTCTGGCACCGGCCTACAATTGTGGATCGGAAGTTGATCCGTTGATCCATGCGGGTTTGTCGGTCCGGCTGTTTCCGGTGGCGCAGGATCTGATTGCTGATCCTGCTCGGATCGAGCCGCTGATCTCTCCACAGACCAAAGCGCTCTATGTCATCCACTATTTCGGGGTTATTCAGCCGGCTTTGGCAGAGCTGCGCGAGCTGTGCGACCGGCATGGATTGCGGATGATTGAGGATTGCGCGCTAAGTCTTCTGAGCGGGGTATCACCCGCTGAAGGTCGTACCGGTGACGTGTCGGTGTTTTGTTTTTATAAATTTGTTCCGGTTCTGGGCGGTGGTGCGCTGGTGATCAATGCGCCGGATTTGCAAACCGGTAATCCGTTCAACCGTCCTGCACCGCGCAAGGTTGTCGCGAAAACACTGGTGCGTACTGGTCTGACCGCCACGCTTGGTTCAACGCGCGCAAAGGGAATGGTACAGGCGCTAAAGGGCAAGCCTGCGGCTGAGAATGCCCCCCTTGAGAACGATAAGTTGGAGGATATTCCGGGGCACTACTATTTTGACCCGGCCCTTTTGAACGCAGGGATGAGCGTTTTTGCCTCCCGACCCTTGAAGTCATTTTCCGTCTCTCAGGCGATATCAGCCCGGCGGTCGAACTGGCAGCGATACAGGGATCTGCTTGAAGGAAGTCCGGGTGTTCACCTGTTGCTGCCCGAGCTTGCACCGGGGACCTGCCCCCTCAACATGCCGGTGATGGTGGCAGACAGGGACCGGGTCGTTCAGACTTTACAAAGTAAGGGAATAGGGGCGACGCCGTGGTGGGCGGGGTTCAACCGCAACCTGGACTGGAGCGGTCAGGAAGAGGCAATGGCGCTGAAGAACAAGGCACTGTCTCTGCCTTTGCACCAGTACCTCGGGGCGGCGCATCTGGACTATATCACCGCCCAATTGCAAGCGGCGTTGTAAAGGCATCCCTGGTTCAGGCGCGCTCGCGCCGGAGGTGACCGCGCAGACGGGACAGCAGTGAAAAGACCAGTGTTTCAAACCCTTCGGGCCGACCCGCCATGATCCACAGCAGGATGTGGGTCAATGTGTAGGTGACTACGCCAACGCAGACTTTGACCAGAACGATCACCATGAGGCGCGGGACATGTGCCCCGGCGTGCAGAAGCATATCAGCAAAGATCACCAAGGCGATCATGACGGCGCAGGACAGGATGCTGCGCCAGGCGACGGTCAGCGGTTCAAACAGGCCACCCCTGCCGAACCTTCTGGCAATGATCAGGGTGATAATGAGCGCGGTAAAGCTGGACAGGCCAGCTGCCGCCAGCGCGCCACGAAAGTCAAACTTGGTACCGACCCACATGAAAAAACAGACCAAAGCCAGCAAGGTTGCGTTCCGGATGAACAGAATACGTGTTGACCCTTCGATATAGCTGGCGGCCCGAACATTCGCCTGGAGTGTTTCCAAGGCTTTGAGTGGCGCCAGGACCCAGATGACCTGAGCAGCGGCGATCCATTTGTATCCCATGCCGACAAGGATCATGTCTTCCGAAATCAGCGCAGTTCCGATGCTGATCGGCAGAACGAAAGCCAGCAGCATCTCGTTGATGCGCATAAATGCTTTCTGGTTTTGACCGGTTGACCGTGAGACATCTGCCAGACCCGGGTAGATCACGCGTTGCAACGGGGCAAATAACTGTGTCGTCACAATCGTGGTGATGCGG
>NZ_JBXWQZ010000116.1:0-5131 GCF_059612645.1 Ruegeria sp. YKSF131
CTTCGCAAACTTATCCCGCCGCGACGCATTGAATTTGAAAGGCATCACAGCATCCCGCAGTCAAATCAAAGGACCAGCTACGCATCGGAAACGATTTGTGCAACACGCTCGCTTCGATTGGGTATTCGTATCTGTTTCCCTGGTCAACTGAACGAGGAGATCCCGCAGGATACACAGCAAAAGTCAGTTATTCGGCAGCGTCCACGCGAACCGTCCTGATGCCCGGATCGACGCGGCTGTAGGCAGCCAACAGTCGCGCTGTCCACTTTTGCGAAATATAGTCGGCCATGAAGCGTGACGGCGCGACAAGAACAACGCGCCCCCCTGCCCTTTCTGCTTCGGACAGATGTTGAAACCAGCTGGCCCATAGTTCTGGATCGCGCCCGTGAAGAATCGCCTGAACCTGAGACCACACATCCCCTTCGGTGCTTTCCGGGGCATTTGGTTTGGTCGCGAAAGGAATAACATTCGTTTCAGGTTCTGGCACGTCGGTCATCCGGGCTTGAAAGTCTGTTCCGATAACAGGCCAAACCTCTTCGGTGTCTATCAGGATTTGTTTCAGGTCAATCTCGTACACAGCAACACGACCCCGCGCAGCAGGCCGTTTTACCGTTATCCAACCTAATGCGCGAAATCTGGACATTTCGCGCTTTACTGTTCTTTCGTTCACTGTCCACAGGCGCGCAATTTCTTCCCGCCCAATGGATAATTCGTTGTTACGCCAGTTATATCGGGTCGTAATCAACGCAATGATACGCAGAATACTTCGTTGCCGGTGCTTGTCGCCTGACAGCGCATGAACGGTCAGTGCGGACAGTATATCATATTTTAAAGCCGGCGCATTTCGCCCGACCGGTTTCGCAAGCTGCATACCCGTTCTCACCGCTCTGTCTGCCTCAGGCGGGTGTGTCCCGCCAATCTCGCGCCGTTTGCCAACGCTTTTCACCATCTTGGGATAATTAGCGTCCAAAGCTTCGATTCTGTCAAGAAGAGACTGGAACTTCGCCTGATCTTGTGCGGATCAATCTCAAAAAACTAAAAGAAATTTGGTGAAGTATTGGTGATGGGGGCCATTCTGGGTGTCCCCCTATCGGCCCTTTATGTCCCCCTATATGTAGCATTTCTTGCCAGAATGCCCCCCTATATACTGGTCGCCGGGGGCCTTCCGGGCCTTATGGTATTCACAGGGTCCGCCGAATCGCTTCGTAGGGTTTAAGGCCTTGTTTTCTTACCCACGGGTAAGAGCGCACCCTCATCATAATTTCTTTTGCGTAAAGTGCAAATCGGGCGTAAATAGGAAACGAGCAGAAATTTACGTTCCAAACTACGAGACCTGAGGCATGTACACGCACGAAGACCTGAACGCATTGCGCAATCAGTCCCTCAAATTGCAGGGCTGGATTCGCCAGCAGACCTTTAGCCCTGAGATGGAGAAAACGCTCCGCCGGTTTTCCAGTTGGGAGGTGTCCGAACTGATCTTCCGGGTTAACCAGTCGACCTTTCGCGGAAAGCTTGCAGCCGATCCTTCCCTGCCTGGCGGAGAAGTTGAGCCCGACGGGCGTCAGCGCTGGTTCAGCCTGGAAGAGGTGAATGAGCTGCGGCGACGGCTCAAGATTAATCGCAAGTCCCTGATGCCCCCTCGCCCTGAAGGCAAGCGCGCCATTCGTGCGGCTGTCGCAAACTTCAAGGGAGGCGCGGGAAAGTCGACCGTGGCGCTGCACCTCGCCCATGCGGCCGCCCTGGACGGGTATAGGGTCCTCGTGGTGGATTTCGACCCTCAGGCAACATTGAGCCATTCGATGGGCCTGACGGATGTGGCCGAAGACTACACGGTTTGGGGGATCATGGCGCGCGACCTCATTCGTGAGACAGAGCGCATGAATAACCGCCCCGCCGCTGCGGAATCGGGAACCACCCTGCCCCGCCGGGAGTTGCCGTCCGCGATAACGGACATGGGCCTTGGTGATCTGCGAATTGGTGATTTCATCAAGAAGACCTCTTGGTCGACGATCGATGCGATACCTTCCTGTGCGAACGCAGCCTTTGTTGAATTTGCGTCGGCCCAGTACCGGCACCTGAATCCCGAATGGTCCTTCTTTGCGTCGGTTTCCCGGTATCTGGATCAGATTCCTGATGATGCTTATGACCTCATTCTGTTCGATTGTCCGCCCGCAATCGGATACCAGTCTATGAATGCGGTCTTTGCCGCTGACATGCTTTATATCCCTTCTGGGCCCGGATATTGGGAGTATGACTCGACCACATCGTTCATCGGCCAGTTGGCAGAAGCGTTGGAAGATCTGGCTTATGGGTTCGACAAGACCTTACCCACGGGTAAGATTGGATTGCCCAAAACCTTCTGTGAGTTGCGGTTCCTGTTGACGCGGTATGAACCGGGCAATGCGCTCCATCTGGCGATGTTTGATGCCTTTAAGAAGGTCTTTGGCGAACATGTCGCTCAGCACCCGGTGGAAATGACCCGTGCGGTGGAGCAGTCGGGACGTTTTCTGAGTTCGGTTTACGAAATGGACTACCGCGAGATGACCCGCGAAACCTGGCGGCGTGCCCGCTCGACTTTTGACAATGTGTATGAGGAATTCCGGGGCGTAATGTTATCGGCCTGGGACAAGGTGGAGGATGACGCATGAGCCGCAAGCGGAGAATGTTCGATATTGACCTACCGGCTATGGATGACATTCCTGTTGGTAAAGTACCGGACAAAGTTTTTGAAAAACGACGCGGTCCAATGGCCGCGGCAATTTCGGAAAATGCCGACGCTTTACGTGATCAGCAATCGACGGAACAATCCATCCGCGCCGAAAACGACCGTCTTGCACATGAACTGGTTCGGCTGAGAGCCGAAGGTTTGGTGACAGAACGGGTGTTGCTGAATGACGTTGTCACAGAAAAACTGACGCGAGATCGCAAACCAGGTCCTGATCCGGAACTGGATGAACTCAAAGATTCGATCCGGGACATCGGCTTGTCCAACCCGATCCGTCTGGAACGCAGGTCGGACGGGCTGTATGAATTGATCCAGGGCATGCGCCGTTTGTCCGCCTATCGTGCTTTGTACGATGAGACCGGGGACGAAACCTACGCCAGAATTCCAGCGGGGATTTCTGACGCGGGTGATCTGGACAACAGTTACCGGCGCATGGTTGACGAAAACCTGATCCGAAAGGATATCTCATTTGCGGAAATGGGCGCCCTCGCCCGTGCATATTCCGAAGACCCAGCGAATGACTGTCCGGATGTCGACAAAGCGGTTTCCACGCTGTTTAAGTCTGCCAGCTATACTAAGCGTAGCTATATCCGGTCTTTCGCCAGTTTGTTGCTGATGCTGGACAAAGTTCTGATCCACCCGAACGACATTCCGCGAAACGTGGGCGTTGAGCTAAAGCGCAAGTTCGACGCGACGCCGGGTCTGGTTCGCCAAGTGAGCGAGGCACTGAAGAGCGAGCCTAATCGGGATGGTACGCGCGAGGTTGCAATTCTCAGGTCATTTCTGGCTGAGCCAGAAGCCACGTCTTCAAGTAAGTCGGATGCAGTCAGCGCAGGTAAACCGCGCCGTGCGAAAACAACATTTCAGGTCTCGGGTAGGGCTGGGATCGCAAAATGCGCTGCCTCAAGTGGACGGATCGAGATCCGGTATGATCTGGATTTCACACGCGTTGATCGAAGCAAGCTGGAAGCGGCGATTGCCGCGCTGATCGATGCGCTTCCCGAAGAAGACGACCTTACCCACGGGTAAGATCATGGGCCAGCAAAGCGGGAAAAGGCGTCGGAAAGGTTCCGGCGCCTTTTTTTTGGCGCGCTGGGGCAGGGGGCTTGTTGGCATCGTCGGATACATCGCCTGTCCAAGCTGAACCGGACGTCACGGGCACTGAAGCGAACAAAGCAACCGACATGTTAAGACTTGTTCTTAAGTCGAGTTCGAGATTTCCCAAGATATCGAAATTTTGCAAAAGGAGTTTTATAGCATTTACGGCCGTCCAGTCGGAAACTAGAGGTGGCGCGGAGGCGTCGCGCTTTCACCGCTGACCAGCAGAACGCAACCCTTGAAACACAGTACAAGCATCAAAACAGGGTTTGCAGCTGTTCATATTTCAGGCGTAAATTACACTATATATAGGTATCAGGTACAGTTCTTTTACAAAATATGCTAAGATCCTTGGCTTAGCGGACTGAACAGAAGTTGCTTATCCAAAGTGCTGCGGAACGGACTTTGTTCGTGGTTCTGAGGCAACTAAATGCGTCCCACGACATCAGTTCTGACCAAATGACCACCGGCACCTTCGGGTGCCAGCTTTACCACGGTAACAGCTGAAAAATCTTAGGAAGCAAGGCTAAGGAGAAGGGGAGGGGGGGCTTGATCTGAGCAGATAACACGCCTCATCTTTTTTCTTGAGGCGTTTGTATAATTATAGGAATGTATTCGAAAAAATCGAAAGCAGAACAGAGGAGTAGGCGTCAAATGGCCGGGAAGTTCGAAATATACAAAGACAAGGCCGGGGAATTTCGGTTTCGTCTGAAAGCCGGGAATGGTGAAATCATTCTGGCCAGTGAAGGATATGTTCAAAAGGCAAGTGCCACGAACGGGATCGAGTCAGTCAAGAAGAACGCACCGGATGACGAGCGGTATGAACGCAAGGAAACCAAGTCCGGCGGTCACATGTTCAATTTGAAGGCCAGCAACGGGCAGGTCATCGGCACCAGCGAGAGCTATACCAGCGCTTCTGGGCGGGATAACGGGATCGAGTCGGTCAAGCGGAACGCACCGGACGCACGTGTCGACGACCTGACCTAACTTGGCGCGGTAACGCCCTGCCACTCCTATAGGTGCAAACTGCGACGCCGGGATGCGTGGACGCATCTCGGGTAACTCGACTTCGCCACCGAGGCCGTTTGCCCGGGATTGCCGTTACCTACGCGAGTTCAGTCAAGGAATCCGCACCTGCCCTTGTATCCGAAGTCTTTAGGGTCGCAGAAAATACCCCGACTGAGCCGGGGTCTTTTAGAGCGTGTTGCACAAATCGTTTCCGATGCGTAGCTGGTCCTTTGATTTGACTGCGGGATGCTGTGATGCCTTTCAAATTCAATGCGTCGCGGCGGGATAAGTTTGCGAAGG
>NZ_JBXWQZ010000117.1:0-4721 GCF_059612645.1 Ruegeria sp. YKSF131
ACTGAACGATGCGATGCTCAGGCAGGAATTGGAGACATCCCGGGCACAGCTTGAGGATATCTGCGGCCGGTCGATAACCGAGGCCGGGATTCCATTCGGACGTTATGATGCGCGGGTATTACGTGCCTTGCGTGCATCAGGTTATACGACAGCGTGGTCAAGTGACGGTGGTCAATGGCGGCAAGGTGCATTCCTGCGCCCCCGCACCTCGCTGCGTGGTGATATGTCGCCCGATGAAATGCAGGCCGTTCTGTCAGGTCACATGCCCGCCCTGCGCCGCCTGCGCCGCGCCGTCGGAATGACCCGGCGTCGCTGGACGGTGACCGGTTAAACACATTCCAACGTATAACCTTGTTACTCGGCAGGTTCCGGGTCAGGTCCTTTGGGAAAGCGCGTATAGCGGATTTCCCGTCGGGCGGATGTTCCCTGCACCTGTTCGCCCTCACCTTCGGGTGTTTCCCGGGCATCAATCAACCACATGCCGCTGCCAAGAAGGAACATGAACAGGCAATAGGTGGCATCCCACAAATGCACGGTGAATGCAGACACACTGAGACTTAGGAACGAAATCAGAAATCCGGTTCGAACCCGTGCATAGAGGCCAGTCAAAGGGGCACGGATGATTTGATAACTTGCGATAATGACGGCCAGACCCAGAAATATCAGGGCCGGAATCCCGTATCTCAGGGCGATGAGCAGCCAGAAATTATCAACGCTTGGCTTCATCCATTTGGGGCGAGTCCATTCACCCAGACCAATCCCAAAAATCGGGTTGCGGAAAATATCGTCAATGGCGTGGTTGAAGATGTGAATTCTGTTCCAGGCTGACCCGGCCGAGAATGTAAGCTCTGTCGCAATGATCTGAAACGCATTCCGGTTCGACGCCAGTTCGAGGATGGTATAGATAATGCCGAATATGATGGCGAAAATCACCCATCGGCTTTTGATTTTCTTCAGAATCTCATCCCAGGCGATCAGGAAAGCCTGCAACATAACCCCCATGAAGGCACCAGAAGACAAAGAGCTGAAAACAGCCGTACTAACAATAATCGAACGTTGGGTTTGCTTGAAGAATGCGCCTTCCGGGCTGAGCACATACCAGGACAGCGCAAGAACGGGTGAACAGAAAACGCCAAACAAAATCGGATGAGGCATTGAGGCCTGCGCCCGCTCCAGCCCCAATCTCGGCTCCTGATTCACGTCTGCATAGACCTGAAACACCCCGCCAAATATGTTAAGAAGGATCGGTTTCCCCGTGATATTTTCGTACAGTGCGAAGGGGACCAACACCAGAACGATGGCAAAAAGCCACCACACCGCCGTTCGAAATGTCACGTAGTCCCGGATCAGGACGCGCGCAAACAGATATGGAACGACTGTTTCCACAACCAGAATACCTGCGAATTGCCAACGTCCTATCCCGTGGTTGGCAAACAGGGCCAACGCCGCCCACATCGCCGCAAGCAAAACCAGAATGTCAGGCGACCGCACCGGGCCTGCCGCACCCTTGGCCCACTGAATAAGCACCGGAATTGTGGCGGCCAGAAAATACAAACGATACGCGCTCAGCCTCAGGCCGATGAAGAAGAAAAAGAACGGCATGACGAAAGACAGAATCAAAAGCGCGATTATGAGCCCGTGACGGGACTTTTCGGCCGCGCCGGCAGCGGTCTGGTGACCGGACTGCATAACAAGTGACATGAACCGTGCCTTTCTGGAGAACACCTGATCGGTGCGATACTACCAACAATGCTTAACGTGTACGCCAGGGAAGTATAATCCGCATCATCCAAGGGTCCATCACCGCTTTAGGAAAAACAATACCCTGTATTTCGCACGACTGTTTCGCAAGCATGGCGGTGAATACACAGCAGAAAATAGATGCAGGCCAATCGCGATAGTTTTCTGGCGCGGCTCTGGAATGGTCGTTAAAACACCGACATGGGTTACGATAGGAGCGTTGGATTTGGCCGGGAACCCTTGGTTATTTTTATTTGTATCTTTGGTTAAGGGTAAACAGCTTCGCAGTTTTGCCCGCAGATTGACCCGCAAAGCCGGCAAGACACAACCCGACGGGTTCGATAATGCTGTGCCGCGGATCATCCCCAAGAACATCTGGATGTTCTGGGATAAAGGAATTGATGAAGCCCCCGAAATCGTGCGGATGTGCATTGCATCCTGGCAAGACAAAAACCCGGACTGGACCCTCCGCATTCTCGACAAGGACACGGTCGCAGAGTTTGTCGATATGCCAAAGCTCTCGCCAGAAATATCGATACAATCTTATTCCAACATTCTGCGGTTCAAGCTTTTGAAAGAACACGGCGGTGTTTGGGCGGATGCGACCGCGTTCTGTATCAAACCATTGAATGACTGGCTGCCGATTGTCGGACAGCGAGGGTTCTTTGCCTATTTCTGGACCCCGGAAACCCGATGGTTCACATGGCCCGGATATACGCGTGAAGTGGCAACGTGGTTTTTGGCCTCCGAACCGCAAAATGTTATAATGGCGGACTGGTATGACTACAGTGTTCAGTATTGGAAAAATCGCCAGAAACCGCATCTGTATTTCTGGTGTCAGACATTATTTGAACTGCTGATTTACATGCGCCGCCCGTTCCGGCGCGCCCTGCGTGAAGTCCCTAAATTCGGATGTGTCGGACCGCATCTGGTACATGAATGCCTCTTGCGGCAACGCGATCATGCCCGGGTAGCCCGCATTCTGGACGATGGCGCGGCACCCGTACAAAAGTTACGCTGGCAATGGAACGCTCAGCATCTTGAAATTGCGAAGAAATTGCTGCGCGTCTCGGAAACCGAAGTTCCCAAACGCCCCAAGGTCGGCTGACCCGCAAGGTTTGGCTGCATCATTCTATCCGGATCAACATATCCGGGTAATTTCGGGCGATCCTTTGTAAATCCTGCTCGTATTTCTGGCGCAACGCGCTGACCGTTTCACTTTGATATGGCCGAAACGGAGTGCCAGCGGCGGAATTCGGTCCGTCGTTATAGAAAATCTTCTTAACTCGCATGCGGCGTTCTTCAACCGACAGTGAGCGATCCAAAGCCTCGGCTTGGTGGATCGCCTCTTGCGATGGCGATGTGGTTCTTGTCGGAGGTGGGATCTGTGGGAATTCACCCACGTTCCGGCCTGCAAAAGCTGTCAGAACCTTCTGCCATTGTGCGCTGTAGTCTTCCTGTCGCCAGACCCGCAATGCTGCACCGGGAAAGGCCGCCATAAGACGCTCGATCAGATCGAACCAACTGGGCGGCGTCTTCAGAACGTCCGCGCCGATCCGGGATTGCCAATACGGATCCGGCGCAAAGGATTTCATCATCTGAGCATAGGCTGAGGGCAACAGCCTGTCATAAGAGCGCACCCCCAGAAAGAGCGTAACAGGAGCCGTTTTTTGCATCTCGGTGACAATATGCGCCCCGCGAAAGGACGGGTAAAAGACAGGCGACAATAAACCGTCGGAATAGCCCAGCAGATCTTCGTCCGAAACAAGAACCGTCTCTGCTCCGCCGCGCAGCGCCTGAGTCTGGCGCATAAACTGATTGGCCAATGGTCTTGACCAGAACCTTCTTCGCCAATGACCCGGGTTTGAATAGCGGCGCTGTAACGGACCAAAAGCTTCCCGGGGGATATAATCCACACCCCGCCGCGCCATCTGGTCCCGATGTGCAAGCAGCGTATCCTGAACATGTGTTGTCGCGGTCTTATGCGCACCCAGATGTATGCGCCATTCCTTTACCGGTTGCACCTGCCCGCTCCGTTCCTTGCCTGCCGGATCACGCTGCAACACCTGCCAGAACATCCCGGTGCAGGGCAATATCCTCGGCATAATAGTCACGAATAAAGTCCTGAAAAACAGGTTCGCTCAAGACCGGATGCGGTTGCGTGCCCCCGGATTTCATCAGAACGCGACGGGCGGAGACACGCAATGCTTCGTGCACCGGACTAGGCAGAACGCGACGGGCCAGCGCACTCCCCCCATACATGACCCGTTTCAGCTGCGGGTGGCGGAACACCGTGGTCTTGTTGGCATGCCCGATTTCCAGCGAAGCGAGGCCGATCTGCCGGGTCAAAGCCTGAACAAAAAGATCAAGATGTTCGACCGGGTAGAGATTGCGCACCAACCGTTCGCCGTTGATCTGGACAAAATCAGACTGTCGGGAAAAATGCACATATTCCGGAGAAATCACCGCAGGATCAGAACGAAGATATGCCACTACCTTCTCGGTCTCTGCGCGGATTTCATCATCGCTGAGCTGCGCAAATTCCTTGCCCAGATACATTTTGGCGCGTTGCGACATGGCGGATTGAAAGCGCTGATACGGGTCACGCAACAGTGCATAGCTTTCGTATTCCTTCAGCTTCCCGAACGCCTCAGGATCAAGGTCACGCAGCAGCGACAGTGGAAGATGGCGATAGTCTATTTCACCCAGTTCAGGATGTCGCTCGACCAGTTTCAGAAACCGGCTGTCTGCATCGTGGAATGACAAAACAGCATTGCGAACAGAAGTTCCCGCACATTTCGGCACGTGAATGAACACAAAACGATGGCTGTCAGACAAAATCATAACTCGAAACTTTCAACACGATCGGCCTGAAACAGCCGCAATTCTCCAGGGCAGGGAATGGCTGTCCTGAAATACAGTTGGCCAGGTGCGATCTTGCACCCAGCCAGCGTAATTTTTCAACCATATATGCGCCGACA
>NZ_JBXWQZ010000118.1:0-4420 GCF_059612645.1 Ruegeria sp. YKSF131
ACCAACAGAGGACAACCATGAAACAGAAGAGATCAATTTATGCGGTTTTGGCGTTCGGTTTACTGACGGCGACGGCTGCGGCATCGGAAACGGAACTGACGGTATACACTGCTGTTGAGGCTGAGGATCTTGCGCGGTATGCGGAGACGTTCAATCAGAGCAATCCGGATATCAAGATCAACTGGGTCCGGGACTCGACGGGGATCATCACCGCGAAACTGCTGGCTGAACGGGACAACCCACAGGCGGATGTGGTCTGGGGGTTGGCTGCGACCTCTCTGCTGCTGTTGAAATCCGAAGGGATGCTGGAGCCTTATGCCCCGGTTGGCGTAGACAAGCTGGATGCGAAATTCGTCGATGGTGACAACCCGCCTGCCTGGGTTGGCATGGACGCCTGGGTTGCCTCGATTTGCTACAACACGGTTGAGGCGGAAAAGGCCGGGCTGAAGCCGCCGACCTCGTGGAAGGACCTGACTGATCCGATGTACAAGGATCAGGTTATCATGCCGAACCCGAATTCCTCTGGCACGGGGTTCCTTGATGTGTCCAGCTGGCTTCAAATGTTTGGTGAAGAAGGTGGCTGGGAATACATGGATGCGCTGCACGAGAATATTGCGCGCTACACCCATTCCGGCTCGAAGCCTTGCAAACTGGCGGCGGCGGGCGAGATCCCGATTGGTATTTCTTTTGCGTTCCGTGGGGCGAAATCCAAAGCTGATGGCGCACCGCTGGAAATCATTGTGCCTTCGGAAGGCGTCGGCTGGGACATGGAAGCAACCGCGATTGTGGCCGGCACTGCAAATCTGGAAGCCGCGCAGAAGCTGGTGGACTTCACCGTCACCAAAGAGGCCAACGAGATGTACAATACCGGCTATGCGGTCGTGGCGTATCCCGGCGTTGCAAAACCGGTTGAACACTTCCCAGAGGGTCTTCTGGATGCGATGATCAACAATGATTTCGAATATGCCGCCAACAATCGCGCGGCAATCCTGAAAGAATGGCAGTCTCGCTATGACGGAAAGTCTGAAGCGAAGTAATTCCATTGGCAGGAGGGGCTTTTGTGCTTCTCCTGCCCGCCACTCTCTTGTTCCCACCAACACAACCAACTCACCCGGCGCGCACCGGCCAGGATCGGTCGTGCCCGAGGTGCAGATGTGAGGACCTCTCCCGTGCTTCAGAAAACACCACCCGGTGAACTGTATCTCAGCATCCAGAATTTGTGGAAAGCGTTCGGCAGCTTTCTGGCACTCAAGGACATCTCTCTTGAAATCAAAGAAGGTGAATTCATTTGTTTCCTCGGCCCGTCCGGCTGCGGCAAGACCACCTTGTTGCGGGCGATTGCAGGGCTGGATCTGCAGACCAAGGGTACGATTATGCAGGATGGCAAGGACGTCTCCAACCTGCCTCCGTCCGAGCGCGATTTCGGGATTGTGTTCCAGTCCTATGCGCTGTTCCCGAACCTGACGATCGAAAAGAACATCGCATTTGGCCTTGAAAACACGGGCCGCAGCAAGTCGGATATCGCGGTTCGGGTGAGCGAGCTGCTGAACCTTGTTGGTCTGCCGGATCAGGGCAGGAAATACCCGGCGCAATTGTCCGGTGGCCAGCAGCAGAGGATTGCGCTGGCCCGCGCCATTGCAACCAATCCCGGTCTGCTGCTGCTGGACGAACCCCTGTCGGCGCTGGACGCCAAGGTGCGCGTTCACCTGCGGCATGAGATCAAGGAATTGCAGCGCAAGCTGGGTGTGACCACCGTGATGGTGACGCACGATCAGGAAGAAGCGCTGGCCATGGCCGACCGCATCGTGGTGATGAACCACGGGGTGATCGAACAAGTTGGATCGCCCACGGAGATCTACCGCGAACCGGCCAACCTGTTCGTGGCCGACTTTATCGGTGAAATGAACCAGATCCAGTCTCAGGTTACGAAAGGCGGGCGGTTGAGCGTCGGGGAAAAGACCTTTGCCTGCCTCAGCCACACGTTCAATGATGGAACCCCTGTCATTGCGGCCATTCGTCCCGAAGACATCATCCCTCATGAAGCTGGTTATCTTGACACGGGCGGCAATCGGAACTGCATCGAGGTCACGCTCGATGAAATGGAGTTTCTGGGCTCGTTCTGGCGCTGCCGCCTGAACAACGAGCGGTTCGGATCTTCGGAACTGATCGCGGATTTTTCGATCAACGCCGTGCGTCGTCTTGAGCTGGAAGAGGGGTGCAGCATGGTGATTGAGCTTCCCGAGAACCGCCTGATGGCGTTTGACCTTCCGGAGGCTGCGGCATGAGCACGATGTCGACCAATCAGGACACATTGCCTGTCGGGCCGGATATCAGGCCCAGGCTCAGCCGCGATGACATCCTGATGCGCGGAAGCATGATGGTGATCGCGCTCTATCTGATCGTGACACTGGCACTGCCGCTTTACACGATGCTTTCCAAGTCCTTCTCGACCTACCGGGTCGAGCTGTCCCAGTATGAGTTTCAGGTCAGTGATGAAGCGGGTGTGTTCGACGGAACGATCCTGACGGCTGACGAACTGAACAGGCAATTGGGGGTGTATTCCGACACCGATCTGACAACCGGCTCGGACGGGCGTTTGCCGGTGACCGGGTTCTTTCCGGAGTTCAGCTTTCGCAGCCCGGTCATGTACCAGATGCGGAACACGACGGAGGCCGGGCGCTTTCTGGTCGGGTCGACTTTGAACGAAGGCACCGATTGGGTCGAGCTTGATTCCAACACGTTCCGCCGGGTGCAGATGCGGCCGGTTCAAGCGCGGGGTCTGGGCAACTTCATCAACTACTTCTCGACACCAGCCCTGTTCAACTCGATCAAGAATTCCCTTTGGATTTCGGTTGTCAGCACAATCGTTACGGTGACGCTGGCGTTCTGGTTTGCCTATGCGCTGAACCGAAGCTGCATGCGGTTCAAGGGGGTCTTTCGCCTGATCGCGATGGCGCCGATTCTGGTTCCCTCGCTGCTGCCGGGCATCGCGCTGGTCTACCTGTTCGGCAATCAGGGGATGATCAAGGAGTTGTTGTTCGGTGCCAGTATCTACGGCCCCATAGGCATCGTGATCGGATCGGTCTTCTTTACCTTTCCACACGCGTTCCTGATCATATCGACTGCGCTCGCGATATCGGATGCGCGGTTGTACGAGGCCGCTGTCAGCTTGCGCTCTACCCCCTGGCGGACATTCTGGACCGTTACCATACCCGGCGCGCGCTATGGCCTGATTTCCGCAGCCTTTGTCGTGTTCAATCTGGTGATCACCGATTTCGGCCTGCCAAAGGTGATCGGCGGCCAGTTCAACGTGCTTGCCGTGGATATCTACAAACAGGTGATCGGCCAGCAGAACTTTGAGATGGGCGCCGTGGTCTCGGTGGTTCTGGTCATCCCCGCAATTCTGGCTTTTGCCATCGACCGGATGGTTCAGTCCAAGCAGGTGGCGCTGCTTTCTGCGCGCTCGGTTCCATATCAGGCAACACCAAACCCAAAGGCTGATCGCATATTCCTGATCTACTGCAGCTTGGTCGGCCTGTTCATCATTGGTCTTCTGGCCGTGTGTCAGTTTGCGGCGCTGATCAAGTTCTGGCCCTACGATCTGAGCCTGAGCCTCAAGAACTACCAGTTCGACAAGATGGATGGCGGCGGCTGGGGGTCGTATTTCAACTCGATCAAACTGGCCTTCCTGACGGCGGTGATCGGCACGACGGTTGTCTTCTTCGGGGCGTATCTGGTGGAAAAATCGAACGGCTTCAAAACCGGACGGTCGATCTTTCAGATGTTCGCCATGCTGCCGATGGCCATCCCGGGCATGGTTCTGGGGCTGTCCTATATCTTCTTCTTCAACAACCCGTCCAATCCGTTCAATGCGATCTACGGCACCATGGCAATCCTGGTGGTTTGCACGGTGACGCATTTCTATACCGTATCGCACCTGACGGCGGTCACCGCTCTCAAGCAGATGGATAAAGAGTTCGAGTCGGTGTCGGCCTCTCTCAAACAGCCAACAATGAAGCTGTTTGCCCGCGTGACGGTGCCGGTCTGTCTGCCTGCGGTGCTGGATATCTCGATCTATCTGTTCGTCAACGCAATGACGACCGTGTCGGCGGTTGTGTTCCTCTACTCACCCAAAACCACACTCGCGTCCATCGCGGTGCTGAACATGGATGATGCCGGGGACATCGCACCCGCAGCCGCAATGGGCATGATGATCTTCTACACCAACGCCGCCGCCCGGATCTTCCACCTGATGGCATCAAAAGGCATCCTGGCCCGCACACAGGCCTGGCGCAGCAGGTAATCCACAAAAAACTCAAGAACCCGCCGGTCACATATCTCCGGCGGTTTCCTTCTCCCCAAGAACCCGCTCCGCAAAGTCCATAAACGCCCGTATGATCTTGACGTCACGACGCTGGGA
>NZ_JBXWQZ010000119.1:0-3997 GCF_059612645.1 Ruegeria sp. YKSF131
TCCTGCAACATCCCCCGCGGCTGCCACGGGAACGAACCCGTCCTTGCCGACAAGTGCGCGATGCACCAGATCCTTTGGCGGGTTTAGCCTGCGGGTTTCAGCCTCGTAGGAGAAGGCAACCATGACCTCTTCGGTCATCAGCATCTGAAAGCAGGTTTCCTGATTGGCCGACCGCAGCCGCAAGTCGTGAGATGCCAGCGTGTCGCCGAACGCGGCAAGCGCCCGAGGCAGGATGTTGGCCGAGATCGAATGCAATGCGGATATCCGCAATGGTTCAGCGGACGTGATCGCAAAAGCGTCGGAAAGCCGGTTGAGGCCGACGAGTGCTGCTTCAAGCTCCACCTGTAGGGACCTGAGCTGATAGGTCGGGCCTGACGGTCGTCGCGACCGGTCCAACAGTTCAGTGTCAAACAGATGCTAAAGGGCCTGAAGTCGCCTGGAATAGGCGGATTGCGAAGAAATGCGGCTATGCGCGGCAAGCGAAACGCTTTCGGCGCGGATCAGCGCGAGCAGATCGAGTATTGAGTCTTTGTCCACGGCGACACATTAGCATGCAGTTTCTGCATATAAACTTGCCTAAATAGCGATACAAATTTCAGATAGCGCATGTATTGAGTAATGATAATGCGAGTCCGTCGGGGTGGTGCGCGGTATTCGGCGTGATGGATGGGGGCTAGGGTGCAGCCCCGGCGGATCAAAGATGGTCGCGGAAACTGCACCATATGAAAGCTATAGCCTAATAGAGACAGACTTTTGGGAGGAGACGAAAATGAAGCACATGCTTGCACAAGTGACCGTCACGGCGATTCTTCCCCTTGCGGGTCCGGCCTTTGCCGATGCCGGCGAGAGCCCGGTATTGCAGCGCATTCAAGAACGCGGCGTGGTCAGTATCGGCCAAAGGGAAACCTAGATCCCTTTCTCCTGTATCGGCCCTGTTAACAAGCCGATCGGTTATTCGATCGACCTGTGCCTGAAGATTGTCGATGCGATCAAGGCGGAGCTTGGCGTAGACAATCTGGAGGTCCACTATGTGCCGGTCACCGGCCAGACCTGCATCTCACTGATGCCAATGGCACGATCGACATGGAATGCGATACCACCAACAACAACCTGACCCGCCAGTTGCAGGTGGAATATCCGCCCACGACCTTCCTCACCGGCACCAAGATTGCCTCTAAAACCGGGTCGGGCATCACCGAGAACGAGGATCAGGAAGGAAAGGTCATTGGCCTGTCTGCGGGCACGACCAACGAAAAGGCGATCAAGGCCATCATCGAAGAAAAGGGCCTGAACGTCGAGATCGTACCGGTCAAAGATCGCAGCCAGGGCTGGCTGGCGCTGGAAACGGGCCGCATCGACGCCTATGGCTCGGACGATGTTCCGCTCTATGGCCTGATCTCAAAGGCGTCCGATCCGACTGGCTATCAGGTCACCGGGCGGTACCTGTCCTTCGATCCCTATGCCCTGATGGTGCAGCGCAACGACTCCACATTCGAACGTCTTGGACGTGCGGTCATGGCCGGTCTGATGCGCTCTGGTGAGATCAAGGAGATTTACGCCAATTGGTTCGAGCCGGGCCCGACAAACATCGACATGCCGCTTTCCGATACACTGGCGACCGCGTTCGAAATTCAGGCACTGCCAGAATAAGCAACAAAAGAAGGGGCGGGTACATCCGCCCCTCCCCAGCTGCGGCAGGGGGATGACATGAACTATAATTGGGACTGGGGCATTCTGTTCCGCGAGCCCTATTTCGGCTGGACCATAGTTATCTCGCTTCTGGCCAGGACAATCGCTTTTTCGGTGGGCTCAGCGCTCGGTGTCTTCCGCACCTCATCCAGCCCGGTCCTCAGGGCCGTTGGCACCACCTATGTAGAGATCTTCCGCAATGTTCCGCTGCTGGTACAGCTGTTCCTGTGGTACTTCGTTTTCCCCGAAGTCCTGCCGGATGACTGGTCGCGTTAGGTCAAGCGCGACATGCCCTTCCCGGCACTGACCACCGCCATTGTCGCTATCGGCCTTTATACCGCCTCGCGTGTCTACGAACAGGTCCGTTCGGGAATCGAGGCCGTGGGCCGTGGCCAGCGCCAGGCAGGCCGCGCCATCGGCATGACCGAGGTGCAGGTTCATCGATATATTCTTCTGCCCAATGCCTACCGCATCATCATCCCGCCGCTGACAAGCGAGTTTTTGACGATCTTCAAGAATTCCTCGCTAGCGCTGACCATCGGTGTCGTCGAACTGACGGCGATGACACGACAGATCGAGGAATAAACGTTCCAGGGGTTTGAAGCCTTCACCGCAGCAACTGTGGTCTACAGCCTTGTCACCTTCACGGTGATGGCGGTTATGCGGCGGGTCGACAGGATGACCGCCCTGCCCGGCACCTTCGCAAAAGGGGCTGCGTAATGACACTCGATTTCTCCGTCATTCCCGTCAATGGCGAACTGTTGTGGGACGGCATTAAAATGACCTTTTTACTGACGGGCCTCGCAGTGGCAGGGGGTATCGTCCTTGGCACGGTCCTTGCCCTTCTGCGCATCGCAAAGGTACCGGTTCTGGGGCAGTTTGCTGCGGCCTATGTCAACTTCTTCCGCTCGCTGCCGCTGATCCTCGTGATCTTCTGGCTCTTCTTCCTTATGCCGCTTATCGTCGGGCGACCTGTCGGCGCCTTCTCCTCGGTTCTCGTGGCATTTATCCTGTTTGAGGCCGCCTATTATTCCGAGATCATCCGGGCCGGCATCAACTTTGTCCGCCCCGGACAACTGGCCGCCGCGCGCGCCATCGGCCTCACCTACAGCCAGTCGATGCGCTATATCGTGCTGCCTCGGGCCTTCCGGGCGATGACTCCGATCCTGCTGAGACAGGCGATCATCCTCTTTCAGGACACATCGCTCGTCTATGTCGTCGGCCTACGCGATTTCCTTGTCAGTGCCGAGATCGTTGCAAACCGTGACCAGAAGCTGGTGGAAATGTTCCTCTTCGTCGCTGCGGTCTACTTCACCCTCTGTTTCCTCGCCTCCATGGGCGTCCGGTGTCTGCAAAAAAGGCTTGCCACATGATCGAGATGAAGAATGTCAACAAATGGTACGGCAAGACCTTTCAGGTTCTGAAGAACTGTACCCTCAGCGTCGCCAAAGGTGAGGTGATCGTGGTCTGCGGCCCTTCTGGTTCGGGCAAGTCCACGCTGATCAAAACGGTGAACGGGCTTGAGCCGATCAATGATGGCGAGATCACCGTCGCGGGCACCTCGATCACCGCGAAATCGACAAATCTCGACAAGATGCGCTCCAAGATCGGTATGGTCTTTCAGAATTTTGAGCTGTTTCCCTATATGAACGTGACCGAGAACATCAAGATCGGCCAGATCAAGGTGCTGGGGCGCGATCCGAAAGAGGCGGAGGAAAAGGCGCTCGCACTTCTTGAGCGCGTGGGCCTGACGGAACATGCGCAGAAATACCCCTCTCAGTTGTCCGGCGGCCAGCAGCAGCGGGTGGCGATTGCCCGCGGCCTTGCGATGGAGCCGATGGCAATGCTCTTTGACGAACCAACATCGGCGCTCGACCCAGAGATGATCAACGAGGTTCTGGACGTCATGGTGGAACTGGCCAAGGAAGGCATGACGATGATGGTCGTCACGCATGAGATGGGGTTTGCCAAGAAGGTGGCCGACCGCGTGGTCTTTATGGACCATGGCGAAATCGTCGAAGACGCGCCCTCGGCCGAGTTTTTTGGTTCCCCGCGAAGCCCGCGTGCTCAGGATTTCCTTTCCAAGATTCTCAGCCACTGAAGCAGATCCGGATGTCTACAGCTGGCCAATTTATCTTCTAATCCGGACCTAGATGCCCGAAAACACGCGCGGCGGAGCGACGTACGCCGCGCATTTGCGGATGGGGTGGATGGCGTCTGCAGCCAACCGTCGCGCTTTGCGGCAAACTGCAGAAGACATCTTCTGCAAGGAAAGGAGCCCCACCATGGAAGTCACGACAATAGGATT
>NZ_JBXWQZ010000120.1:0-3839 GCF_059612645.1 Ruegeria sp. YKSF131
GCACGCCGGAATACAGTCACGGACCGCTGATCCCTATCATCTCGCTGTACCTGTTCCTGCGTGAACTACGCGACATGCCGCCGCCCAATCCCATCGTGCGCGACCGCTGGCCTGGCGTGGCCGTGATTGCCGGGGCCCTGGCCATCGCCATTCTGGGAAATCTGGCCCGAATTCCGGATATCGTCACCTATGCGATGATCATCTGGACCGGTGGCGTCATGGTGACCGTCTTCGGCTGGCGACGCGGAAAATATCACCAATTGCCCGTAATCCATCTGGTTTTCATGCTGCCCCTGCCCCAGTTCGTCTACTGGAAGCTCACGATCTTCCTGCAATGGATATCGTCCGAGTTGGGTGTCTGGTTCGTGCAGCTCGCCGGTGTTTCGGTCTTTATCGAAGGCAATGTCATCGATCTGGGGGTCTACAAGCTGCAGGTGGCCGAGGCTTGCTCGGGCCTGCGCTACCTGTTCCCGATCCTCAGCTTTTCATACCTCTTTGCCCTGCTCTACCGCGGCCCGATCTGGCACAAGGTGGTTCTGCTGGTCTCGGCCGCGCCGCTGACCGTTCTGATGAATTCCATCCGCATCGGCGTGATCGGCATTCTGGTCAATCAGCATGGCATCGAGCAGGCCGAAGGGTTCATGCATTTCTTCGAAGGCTGGATCATCTTCCTGCTCTGCGTCGCCATTCTGTTTCTTATGGCGCTCGGCTTGCAGCGTCTGGCCCCCGATCCGAAACCGTTCACCGACGCAATCGATCTGGATACCGAAGGGTTGGGTACCGTCGCATTGCGTATCTTTGCCATCCGCACCTCGGTCGCGCTGGCCCTCGCGGCGCTTTTGACGCTTGCGGTCTCGGCCGCGTGGACACTGCGCCCCGCCTCCGAGGTGACGCCCATCGAGCGGGATCCCTTTGTCCTCTATCCGCGCCAATTGGGCGACTGGTCCGGGTCGACCACCAGCCTTGATCCCAATGTTGAACGAACTCTGGGCGCCAGCGATTACCTCCATGCCACTTATATCGACAGCGGATCGGGTGATTTCGTGAACATGTTCGTGGCCTTCTACGACAAGCAGACCGATGGTGACGGCATCCATTCGCCCGAGGTCTGCCTGCCGGTCGGCGGCTGGGAAATCTTCAGTCTGGAACCCTATGAAATCAATCCGGGCAACACCCCTTACGGCAGCTTTACCGTCAACCGCGCAGTCATCCAGAAAGAGCTGTCAAAGCAGCTTGTCTACTACTGGTTCGAACAGCGCGGCAAACGTATGGTCAACGATTTCCGCGCCAAGATGAGCGTCATTCAGGACGGGTTCACCATGGGCCGGACCGACGGCGCATTGGTTCGATTTGTCACCCCCATCCTGCCCGGCGAAACCGAGGCGGATGCGGATGCCAGACTGCAGCGTTTCATGGAACCCAGTCTGAACCGCCTGCCGCGTTTTGTGCCGTTTTGATCTAAGGTAAAAGTCCGGCTTGGTTTCCTTCGATTCCAATCGAAAAATACTCCGGCGTGTTCAAAGACAGATGAATAAAAGAAATCCCGAGGCACTGCCTCAATCCTTCCACGACCGAATTACTTTGTAACACAACCACCTTATCCTGTCATAATCACCAAGCTCGACTGGAAAGGATCAATTGCCGAAGGCCTGAACTAGACAAATGCACATAAGCGAAAGAGCTGCCAACGAGCGACTATAGGGTCCTACCCCTTCCAGATCCGCTTATACGCCGCGATCAGCGCGGGGACCTGATGGGGCCAGGCCATCTCGGCTTCGACCCGGGCGCGGCCATAGCGGCCCATGGCGGCGCGGCGGCCGTCATCTGCCAGCAGCTCGGTGATCTTGTCGGCCATATCCACCGGATCGTTGGCCTTGGCGTAAAGCGAGGCCTCCTGTGCCGAGAACCGCCCTTCGGTCACGTCGAACTGAACGATGGGTTTCTCGAACGCCATGTATTCAAGGATCTTGTTCATGGTGGATTTGTCATTCATCTCGTTCACCCGGTCCGGGTTCACGCAGACATCGGCGGTCGACAGGATCTCGAACAGATCCTGATCCGGCGCGCGGCCGGTGAAGGTGACGTAATCCGACAGGCCCATATCAGAGGACTGTTCCCGCAGCTTGTCCAGGCTGGGACCGCCGCCCACAAGGCAGAACTGGATGTCGTCGCGCCCCTGAACCTGCACAAGATGCGCCACGGATTCCAGCAGAAGGTCAATGCCTTCCTGATCGCCCATGACGCCGACATAGCCCACCATGTATGTCCGCCCGTTGCGCCACGCGGGGTTTGGCGGCAGGTGCTGCAACCGGCTCAGATCGGGGCCCGAGCGAACCACAAAGACATCCTCGGGCGCCATGCCGCCGCGCTCGATGGCGATCTTGCGATAGCTTTCATTGGTGGCAATCGACACCCGTGCCGAGGCGAAGGTCAGCCGCTCGAACGTCTTCATCAGCTTCCAGAAGAAGCCGCGTTTGTCGAACTTGGCCTCGTAAAGCTCGGGGTTGATGTCGTGGTGATCGAACAGATAGCGCACCCCAAACAGCTTGAAGGGCAGCGCCACCAGAAAGATCAGATCGGGCGGGTTGCAACCATGGATGACGTGAAACCCACGGGTGAACTTGATCTTCAGTGACAGCCAGCTTTCCCAGAACAGCGCCGCGCCATATTCCAGCAAATATCCCAACGCGCCACTGGCATCCAACGGCAGCGGGTGGCGGTAGACCTTGATGCCTTCATCTTCCCAGACACGTTCCTCATGGCCCTTGCCGGTGGGGCAGATGACCGAGACCAGCGCGCCTGCAGCAGCCAGCGTGCGCGCCTCCATCCAGACGCGGCGGTCAAAGGGCACGGGCAGGTTTTCCACCACGATCAGAACCTTCAGCCCTTTCAGCGGCTGGCTCTGGCGCAGCTCGTCGAACGAGATCGGCTGAACAGCGGATACAGGGCTAGTCATATTCATAGGTTCTTATCACCTCTGCATCGCCAAGGTTCAGCTCGTTCACGATCCGGTTCGATCCGACCACCAAATCCCATGGCCCGGCCTCGGCCGTGGCGCGATCCACCAACAGGCGGCCCACATTGGGCAGATGGGTAAAGGCATAACCCAGGTTCTGCCCCCGCAGATCGGCAGGCTTGATGGCCGGATCATAGACCGACAGTTGATACCCCGCCTGCAGCAGCCGCCGGGCGATGTCGACATTGGGGCTTTCGCGCAGATCATCGGTTCCGGCCTTGAAAGCCAGTCCCGCCATCAGCACCCGACCGCCTTCGGGCAGCCGCGCCATGATGTCCTGCGCCTGATAGGTTTTATGCGCCTGATTGGTCTGCAACAGGCTGTCGATCAGATGGGTATGGGCCCCCACCTCGCCAGCGATATGCTGCAGCGCGCGCACATCCTTGGGCAGGCACGAGCCCCCGAACGCGCCGCCCGGACGGGTGTAATAAGCCGAGATGTTCAGCTTGGTATCCGAGACGAAAATCTCGTGCATGGTTTTGGCCGACACGCCCATGCTGTGACAGATACGGCCAATCTCATTGGCGAAGGCCACCTTGGTGGCGTGCCAGGTGTTGTCGACGAATTTGGTGATCTCGGCCTCTTCAAAAGCGGTGTAGAACACCGGCGCGTCCAGCCCCTCGTGCATTTCGTCCATCACCGCCGAGCGATTGCCATCGGCTGTACCAACAACGATCTTGGGCGGGTTGAAGAAGTCATCTACCGCCGACGCCTCGCGCAGGAATTCGGGGTTATAGACAATCTCGACCGCCTGACCCGTCCGCTCGCCCAGATAGCTTTGGAAGATCGGCTCGATCAGCTGCCGCACGGTGCCCGGCCGGAA
>NZ_JBXWQZ010000121.1:0-3550 GCF_059612645.1 Ruegeria sp. YKSF131
CGGCAGTAGCGCGTCGAAACCAGACCTTGCATAGTCGAGCGGATGGCCCAAAAGTTGCTCTCAACCAAGTGACGAACATGGTGCGGTGCGGTCAAGCAAACCTGCCGTTCGCAGTTTCCTACAGAGTCTTTTTTCGGAACCAAGAATTGCTTTAGGATTGCGTAAACTACGTTGGTTCTTCACTTTGAGACAAAGTTATCCAAAGCAAGATTGAAAGAGAATTAAATGAAACGTCTGTTTCCATCTCTGCCGGAGAACGCGACACTTGGAAGTGTCTATCAGGCCTTTCCAGACAAACTTTCTCCGCTTTGTGCGTACGAAAGCCTTGTGATGAGGGGCGAGAGCGACCTCTCGGTTGCTGAACGTGAATTAATCGCAGCCTACGTCTCGGGCTTGAATGCTTGTGCGTATTGCCATGGTGCGCACATCGTTTTCGCCAAAGCCTACGGCATTGAGGTCGAGACAATCGAGGCACTGATGCAAGACCGCGATACGGCACCGGTCGAGGATCACCTCAAACCGTTGCTGGCATACATTGAAAAGCTCACTGTCTCGCCATCCCGAATGACAGAAGCCGACGCTAGAGCAGTCTACGCGGCAGGCTGGTCGGAGAGTGCGCTGTTCGATGCTATCCAGGTCTGCGGTGTCTTCAATCTCGTCAACCGCTTCATAGAAGGAACAGGTGTTCAAAGCCCTGGCACCGATCCAAGAGATGCGGACGAAGCCACTTTAAACCGATACCGAAGTGACAGCTTCTATACCGATTTCGGACGGGAGAATGGCCTCGACATCCCTTGAATTGATGTTGTTCGAACTCTCGAACCGCTCCGAAAGGCTGGTCCGATATCGCGGCAGAAGCGTCCTCCGCTCTCGGGGATAAATCAATCGTCGGATCAAGTCGGCGCATTCATTTAATGTTGATGGATCCACGCTCAAGACTCAACGATCCATCCTGCTTTTCGTAGATAACCCATTTTCTGATAAGGTTTTTGGAAACTTGTGTTCTTTGTAAGGGGAGCGAGTTGCTTAAATTTGACGCGGAGACAACGAAATTACTTGAAATCGCCTATCAGGGAGCAGAATTGACTCGGCGAAGACAGGCTTCATTTGATGCGCTGTGCCCGGCTCCCGGTGAGTCTATTTTGGATGTCGGTTGTGGCAACGGGATGTTAACTGTGGAGTTGGCCCGCGCAGTTGGCTCGGATGGCTATGTCATCGGGATCGACCCAAGCGAGGATATGACAGCAGCCGCAAGAGAACGATGCAGCGACTACGCAAACGTGGAGTTTCGTGCTGGGGCCGCAAATAGCTTGCCCGTTGAGGATGAAAGTGCTGACAAGGCCGTCTCGGTACAGGTCTTTGAATACATCGAAGACGTAGACGGTGCGCTGGCTGACACGCTGAGGTGCGTCAAACCCGGCGGGCGCCTCGTCATCAGCGATCTACACTTTGGCAGCTTGATTTGGTTCAGCGACGAGCCTGACAGAATGCTAAAGATGCTAACATCCTGGAACCAGCACTTTGTGAGTGGTTCCGTCCCGGAAAGACTGCCCGCACTGATCAAAGCGCGTGGCGACCGCGTGGAAGATGTCTTGTCGTTCACGATGACAGATCACCAGTTAAAGCCTGATGGCCTCACAATCATGATGATGCACCTCATAAAGCAATACGCTGTTGCAAACGACCATGTTGATCCCGTTGTTGCGCAATCGTGGTTTGACGAGCAGCTCAGCCTTGCAAAAGTTGGGCGCTTCTTTTTCTCCATGACCCAATTTATCGTCGTGGCGCGTAAAAAGGGTTGATCGTTCTACAATGCGCCAGTTGACCTCGGCCGTGCGCGCTAAACCATCGTTATCGAGCAAAGTTTGTGGCTGGCAACTGTTTACTGTCGCGACTCGAATGCCAAGAGTTTATGGCCGCCTCGCAATCAGTGTTGCAAAGACCTGATAGCCAAAAAGTGTTCCCTCTCCTGCTCGACGGCGATACTCGGCGATTAATCCATTGTGCAGATCCTCCCCAATTTCACCGCGTTTCATCAGCACTTTCCCAGTCTCTTCGACCCAGGGGAGCATTTGGTCATTGCCCAGAATACTTCTACTTTGAAGGCTGAAGTCTTCGACTGTGAATCCCGCATTTGAGGCCAGGCCGCGCAACTTGGCGACAACAAATGGGTCGGTGACAAACTCGTTCACAAATATCTTGGCGCAGGCGTCCAGAGGATCGTTTGACAAGTTTCCCAAGGACGCTTTCGAAAAGTCAGCGTCACACACCACGAGACACCCTCCCGACCTTAGAACACGCCTCGCCTCGGTCAAAAGCGGCGCCGGGTCTGCCACATGGGTAAGCACCGTGTGCATTATCACGTTATCAACTGAGCCATCATCCAGGGGCAACGACGCTCCTCCTGCGACCTCAAACTCCACATTGTCGTAGCCCCCGACCCGCGCTCTTGCTTCGGTCACAAAGCCGACAGACGGCTCGAAACCAATGACACGCGCGGGGTTGACCTTCTCCGCAATGCGGCGCGTGACGGCTCCTGCACCGCATCCGACTTCAATGGTCAGACTACCTTCGGCAAACTCAAGTTTGGCCAGATACTTTGAAACGATCTTTTCCATTGTGGGATCGGACTGACGCGCGTCCATCGAGTCGGCAAACGCGGAAATGAACTCCGCACCCGCAGCATCTACATCTTGAAACGGATCAGCCATCCCAACCACCCTCGAATAGCGCTCAGTATTTTCTACCGAAAACCCTAGCATCACCTGAACCAAGAACAAGACGTGCCGAAATGGGTGCGCACCACCTCATCGCCCACATTATGTCGGGGCCTGATCGGCGCCGCAAAGTAGGACTATTGCGAGTGCAACACTACCGCTTCGGTGATCTTGTGAGCACGGTAGATACGGTGCGCGTTCTTGGGCTTCTTGTGATCGCAATTGCACTCAGAATTAGCGCACAAGCCCAGGCCTGAGGTAATGAGATCGCCTCGTCAAAGGCCAGAAAGCCCACGGCAAACATTGTGGGTAATTCGATGCTTCCGACGACCGCAGTTTGGGAAGCCCCAATGACCGGCGAGCAGATTGTGTAGATAAGCTGGGGCACCAGAGCGGTTACAAGTCCGATACCCACAATGAGAAGCCAATCGGATTGATCCCTTGGGAGAAGCTCTCCAACCTCTGCACCGAGAATGAGCGGCGCGAGGCCCAATACAGACCCCAGAGAAACTGATGCGATGCGGGCCAAGGGCGCAATCCGGGATAACCTGTGCACCAGGACGCAAATTCCGAAACCAAACCCGAAAGGAGCGGCAAGTGATATCAGCAGCGTTGGTAGATGCGCCACAGGAACTGACGCGGGCGAGCCAGCAATGACAGCGGCGACCACAATCAGACCAGCAGCTGACAAGGCGCGCCGCGTCGGTGCATCGGCAAACACGGCCCAGGCAATGACCAGTGTGAACACCGGATAGGTCATGTAAAGCACGCCGACTGTCGACGCAGGCAACTTCTCCAGCGCCGTTACATATCCGATCCAACCAAGTCCCATC
>NZ_JBXWQZ010000122.1:0-3208 GCF_059612645.1 Ruegeria sp. YKSF131
GTCCCCGGTCGTAGCCACAGGCAACCCGGTTTCAGGCAGAAATGGCGGCAATTCAACCAGTGCCTGCTTGCCAAAACGGTCCCGTTCCAACGTAATCAGGTCATTGGCTGTGTGGTAGAATATGATATCCGCTGCATCACACGCCTGATGCGCCGCTTGGGCAAAATCGGCCCACGGCCCGTTCAGCCTGCTTGATGCGCGCGTGCTTTCCAGTTGCACATATGGGATGCCGCGCGCCTGGCAGACCTTGGGGCCCAGCAAGTCGGGTGCTTTGTAGTAATTGTGATAAGTCACCCACAGATCTGTATCAAAGGGCAATTCGGCGCTCAGCCGCTGCGCTTCAATCTCAGCCGCGCGAACAAGGGTTCGCTGTAGGTCCCGGTCTCCGATCTTGTCGTAGATGCGCAGGTCCGAGGCCAGTTCGATCTTATCCCCTTGCGCCGCCAAGCCGAGCATAAGGTTTCGCGCCATTTCGCGGTCGCCCGAGGGTATCTGGCTGCCGGGGGATTTCATTGGCGCATAAAACGCGACCCGCGCCATTACGCGTCTTCCATGCTCAGGGTTTTCAGCCGTGCCGACAGCCGTAAAATACCGGGTTCCATTCGAAAATCTGCAATCAGGCGGTCATAGGCTGCACGCGCCATAGATGCTGCCGTTTCCGGATCAGCGGCCAAAGCTGAAATGGCCGAAGCCAATGCAGCCGGGTCGTCATCAGACAGCACGCCATGCGTTCCGGATTGGATGAATTCCGGGATGGCCGAAACCGGTGTCGACAGAATTGGCAACTGCTGCGATGCGGCCTCCATCAACACGTTCGGCAATCCATCCCGGTCCCCGTCCGCAGCAACACGGCTGGGCAAAACAAACAGGTCGGCCTTGCGCATGGCTTCGATCACCTCGGGCTGATCGCAGGCCCCCCTCCAGGTGATGCGGTCCACGATACCAGCAGCGCGCACCTGTTTGTGTAGTGAGTCCCCAAGACCCCCGCCGCCAATGTGGGTCCAATGCCAGTCCAGGTTTTCCGGCAGCAGCGTGAAGGCCGCAATAAGGCGGTCAAAGCCCTTCTTTTCAACCAGCCGCCCAACGGAAATCATGTGAAACGGATCGCCAGCGGCGCGTATCCTGCGCTTTGGCGGTTCGGGGAAGCGCGACAGGTCCAGGCCATGATAGATAAGGTCCACGCGGTTGGGGTCATCAGCGAGGCTGCGCAGGTGTTCCGCGCCGATTGCCGTGCAGGTGGCTCCGAAAGCGGCCCCATATGTTGCAGCCTGCAGCTTTTCACGCTTTTCCCAGTCCGGTGAGGTCCAGATATCCTTGGCATGGGCGGAAAAGCTCCATGGCAGACCGCGCATGATGGCCGCATATCGGGCGACGGACGAGGGGGTGTGCATGAAATGGACATAGAGCCCCTGCGTCTGGGCGGGTAACTCGGCGGCCAGAACACATGCTTGCCCAAACCGGCGGATGCGGTTCGGCGTGGGATCGCGGCGCAGGTCGTGCCGCCAGATCTTGTAGGCCTCGGCATAGCCGGGCAGGTCTTGGGCGGCAGTGCGGGCCGCCCACACCCGCTGTGGCTCCTCATGCAGGTATTCCGGCAGATAGCGAACCTGCCCCAAGAATCGATCGTGCAAAGGGTGACGTTTGGTGTCGGTCGGACGGCGCAGAGACCAGATGTCAAATCGGTGCCCGGCTTCCTGCAAGGCAACAAGTTCCTGAGCGATAAATGTTTCGGACAGTCGCGGCCAGCCTTTGACCACAACCGCCAGATTGGGAGAGGCCGAGTTCATCCAGTGGCTCGTTTCTGTTCCCGTGTCAGCAGGCTGTCAATGCGGTCGGTGACATAGTCCAAACCGTCCAGCAATCCACTTTGGATGGCATGCGACGGCACAGATTGGTGCGGCAGATTGCGGATGGCACGGATCATTGCGTCGGGTGTCAGGCTGTCGCGTCGTTCGTCCAGCATCTTGACCAGCCCCAGCTCTTCCGCGCGTGAGGCCCTTATCCATTGTTCCAGACGAGGTGTGGTGCGTGGAACAATGACGGCCCGTTTGTCGAAGGACAAAACCTCGCAAAACGTGTTGTATCCACCCATGCAGACCACGCCTTCGGCCCCTGCAAACAGCGTTTCGATCTGCGATTCAAATCCAACCGCAGTTACGCGACCATTCAATGCGGCAACCCGTGCTTCGAAATCGTTGCGCAATTCACCCGACAGGAATGGGCCATAGACCAACACGGCACGCGGCGACAGGTCTGGGTCTTTCTCGTAGGCGGACAGCACAAGGTTGACCAGCGCCTTACCATCGCCACCGCCGCCGGGTGTGATCAGGATATAAGGTTGCTGAGGCGGTTCCCCGACCGGGCCGAGATCGCGGCGCAGATATCCCGTCCAGTGAATACGCGATCGCGCTGACGCGCTCAGCCGCAATCCTTGCGTCGGATCGTAGATCGACTGTGATCCGTAAACCCAGATCTCATGATAGAACCGCTCGGTCGCTTCGATGGCTTCTTTGCGTGCCCATTCGGCGGCCAGCACTTCGGGTTCGTCCAGCACATCACGCAGGCCCAGAACCAGTTTCGTACCGCAATGGCGTTCGAGATATTTCAGTGTTGGCAACAGCTCACCCCGGAACCCTGTCGGTTCCTTGTCGACCACCAACACGTCTGGGTCGAACTGCTGAACCGCGGTCTGGATCAATCCCGCACGCAATTCGGTTACTTCGTCGATCCCCATTCCGATTGTGCGCGCAGCATACGAGCCGTCCGCACGCTTGGTCACACCGGGCAGGCGCACATGGTCAACCCGGCGCGGAAAAGTGAAACGGCCTGCCACGGGTGAACCCGTCAGGATCAGCGCCGAGGCGCTTGGGTCCGCCTGCGTGATTGCCGCAGCCAAGGCGCGGGACCGGCGCAAATGCCCCAGACCGAAAGTGTCATGGCTGTAAAACAGGATACGCGGCGCGCGGTCCGGTTTAGAATTGGTTGTGCCAAGGCTCATAGTGTTGCCCGTCTTCTTGATCCCAGAGCGAAATCCGCGCGTTCGCTAGCGTTACCGTATATTTCAATGCCACGCTTGCCAAAGGCGGATTTGCGCATTTGCAAATGTTTCAAGCATTGCGATTTGGCAACAGCGTTTTGACAACTTCGCGGCATATCGCACCACAGCTAGAGAAGATCGCATAAGGATCCCGATGAAGGCAATCGGGTC
>NZ_JBXWQZ010000123.1:0-3231 GCF_059612645.1 Ruegeria sp. YKSF131
AACGCGACGCTTGCTTCACCGCAAATCCGCCGCATAATCACATGAACCAGATGAGCCAGACCCTCTCTTAGCTCACGCCGCCATCTGTCCCAAAATCCCTGACGACGGACAGAAATCAACAATCATGTGAGGCCGGAGAAATGAGTGCTGGCTAAATGATCTCAGGCGCAAAGAAAACTCTTTATGAAGGGACCTGTCCACAAATGGCGATGCAATGGGGATAAACCACTGACCTGTTGACGGATTCTTCTAATATTCACCACAAGTGTTGGCGAAACATCAACGGAAGGATATTGGAAGAGCAGATTGATGTCACATCAGGACTGCAAAATATGACGACGCTGAATTCAGATAGCAGAAAACGGCTGGAAAGACGCTCTCTCAGCGTGGCCATGTGGGGAAACCTTTTCATGGCCGCCGCGGGGGTGCTGGCTGGTATGTTGTCGAATTCAAACGCGATCATGATGGACGGACTGTTCTCCCTGGTCGGGTTCGGCTCGGCGCTGCTTGGGCGTCGAATCAGTCGTCGCATCGATGCGGGTCCGGACAAGGTACGCCCTTTCGGCTACGCCGCTGACGAGGCTATTTTTGCGACATTTCGCTCACTGTCTCTTCTCGGCTTGGTCTTGTTCGCAATAACGAATGCGATCAAGAATATCTACAACTACCTCAACGGCATAATGCCTGAGCCGTTGAACTTTGCGCCGATGATCATCTACTTCGCCGGGATTGGCCTCACATGCACCTTAATGTGGGGCTTCCATCATTTCACCTGGCGCCGAATGGGAAAGAACAGCTCGATCCTGCGGCTCGAGTCCAAGGCTGCGATGTTCGACGGGCTGATCACGGCGGCGGCAGGTGTAGGGCTGGGTGCCGTCTACTTGTTCCGCGACGGTCCGCTGGCACCAGTTGCGCCGGTGGGCGACTCGGTAATCGTCCTAGTACTGTGCTTGTTGGCGGTCGGAACCTACGTCACAGATTTTCGCAGAGGATTGGGTGAATTGGCGGGCGTCAGCGCAAGCCCCGGAGACGTCGCTGCAGCCCGACGGGCTCTGCGTGCTGCTATTGTTCAGGATGGAGGATCACTACAGGATCTGTCCGTCACCAAACTTGGGCGAACATTCCTGATTACAGTCTATTACAATCCCGGCCGACCGATTTCTGCGTCTGTTATCGACGACCTGAACCTGCGCATGATCCGTGATACGCGCGAAGCACTGTCCGGCGCAGATGTGCTGCTCGTGATCACGGAACACTCAAGGCGCTGGCCGGATTCACTGAACCCTCTCTAACTAGGGTCAGGATGCATTGATTTTCGCTTCGTTGCTTGATTCACGGCTCGAAAACGGAGCGATGATATGAGCGACCTTTATTGGCTGACAGACGAGCAGATGGCCAAGCTTTCCCCTTTCTTCCCGAAGTCGAACGGCAGGCCACGGGTCGATGATAGAAGGGTGCTGAGTGGGATTATCTTCATCAATCGAAATGGGTTGCGTTGGCGAGATGCCCCCAGGGAATACGGACCTCACAAAGCGCTCTACAGCCGGTCGAAGCATTGGAGCTAGAAAGGCATCTTCGCACGAATGTTGGCTGGTCTGGCCGCCGAGCACGGTGAAAAGAAGACGGTCATGATCGACGCCACATATCTAAAAGCCCATCGCACGGCGTCCAGCTTGGGCGCCAAAAAGGGGGGCGTGGCCGCCTGATTCACTGCCCGGCAGGCGCATCCGAAGGATGCTGCCGAGAGGGGCCGAACCAAGGGCGGCATGAATACCAAGTTGCATGCTATCTGTGATAGCCAAGGTCGCCCGCTCAACCTGTTCGTTACCGCCGGGCAGGTCAGCGATTACATCGGTGCTCGGGCTCTGCTTAGGAGCATACCAAATGTGGACTGGCTGCTCGGTGATCGTGGCTATGACGCCGACTGGTTCCGAGACGCCTTGAAAGACAAAGGGATACGCGCCTGCATCCCCGGCCGAAAGCAACGCAAGGCGCCGGTAAAATACGACAAACGCCGGTACAAACGCCGCAACCGCATCGAGATCATGTTTGGCAGGCTCAAGGATTGGAGGCGCGTGGCAACACGCTATGATCGTTGTCCCAAGGTCTTCCTATCAGCCATCGCGCTCGCGGCTCTAGTCATCTAGTGGTTATGAATCCTGACCCTAGACAGGCCGCCTGTCTGCAAGGTGCTCGATCGAAAGAGTCCGGATTTGCGCGAAGGTGCCAAATGACCTGAAGCATTGGATAACGGGTCACCGCGCGGGGTTGGGTGCTCAGTCATCTGTTCCCGTTTCAGAAGCGTGGATTTGATAAGTAGGCGCTTTTTTGGGCAGGCTCTGAACAGAAGGTTCGGTGCGAAGAGTGGAGCGGAGTGCCCGCGATAGATCGATTTGCGCCGGGCGAACCGCCAAGGTGTGCAAGGTCAGGTCACACGTGCGCGTTGATCCTCGATCCCCATTGAGATCAGCGAAGGTTCTTCGCGTTGGCTGGTCTGAAAGCTTGCTTTGTCCTGCATCTTGTACCAATTGCTCAGGATCAAACATTGCGCGACGGCTCCGCCCAGTGTGGTTCCCGGTCCGGTGACGATGAACATGTCGGGTGCGAACTCTTTCGCGGCCTGTGATACGGCCTTTGTGAAATCATAGGTTTCGGTCACCTGATGACCCAAGGTGTAGTCCCAAAGCGCGTCCAGATCACAGGCTCCGGGCCACCAGATCTGACCACGGCCATCTATCATGGGCAAATTGGGTTGCCGGAACAGATCTGCGGCAAGGCGGGCGCGACCGGCTTCGGCAACTGGGCGTTGCAGATGTGAATGAAACCCTGCGTGATTGGCCAGCCGCATCGGAAATCGTTCCTGCACCACAGGCACCTTGTTTTCAAAGGCGGACAACCCAGCTTCATCCCCGGCCAGAACCAGCATCCCGCCCAGATCAATTGACAGGGTGAGGGTCGCGCCGGTGCCGTCGATCTCAGCGACCAGAGCCAGCAGTTCGGCCTTGCGTGCCGGGTTCGGCTGCCAGTCGGCATCCATGAAAGGATAGATCAACTGGCCGCCAATCAGGCTCTGCTGCATGAGTGTTCCCATGGTGTTGACCACCTCGAACCCTGCCTCGGCGGTCAGAGCGTCCCCGCAGGCCAGGGCTGAATACCAGCCCATCGAGTTTCCGGTCACAGCCACCACGTCGATCTTCTCCGGATCGATGGCACGAAAATCGCCCAGCGTGG
>NZ_JBXWQZ010000124.1:0-3291 GCF_059612645.1 Ruegeria sp. YKSF131
TGGTCAGAGATCGCGCGGCGAGGCCCAGATCGGGCGATACAAACAGGTCATCGGACTGGAACTGCGCAGCCGCAACATGGAGACCCAGACAACCGAAGCCCGCATCGCTGTTAAAGCCCTCAACCGCATGACCCGTCTAGGTCGTGCGACCTATGAACGTGTCGCATAACGAACCGGGGAAAGGGGCAAATGCGGCCCAAGCGCTATTCGTGCAACGCGGTCCGCCAAAGCCTTTCGACGCGCTTGTCATTCACCTGTCAGCCCGCATCTCTCGGCAAAGCCGCGATCCGGCGATAACCGTAGCGGCCATACTGGCGGGCCAATTCTATCATGTCCGCCACCAGGCGCTTCTCATCAGTTCGACCTTTCGGCAGCTTTCGCTGTGTGGATCGGTGCTGTTTCAGGACACGACACGCCCGGCGTTCTGAGACACGCAGTTTGCGGCGCACATGGTTGATGCAGGCACGGCGACGGGCGGGGCTCAGTAGTTTCCCTTGGCCGCCTCCGTCAGGATCAGTTTGTCCAGGGTAAGATCCGAGACGGCCTTTCGAAGACGCTCATTCTCTTTTTGAAGGCGCTTGAGTTCCTTCAACTGATCCGTACCCATTCCGCCGTACTTTTTCTTCCAGCGATAATAGGTCTGTTCAACAAGACCAATCTGCCGGATTGCATCCAGGCGGGACATGCCTTGCCCCATCAATATCTCAACCTGTCGCAACTTCGAGACAATCTCTTCCGGCTTCGGTCGCTTGTTTGCCATTCGTGGTCCTCCGTTTCCTAAACATAACGGTGGACCAGTTCAGTTGGGGAGGCTCACTGCGTTCAGTAAAATTGGATTGCCACTTGGAAGAGGATGGCGGATTGGTGGATCAGAGTAAACGACCCCAAACTTACCAGCCGTCCGCACATTTCGACCAACCTGGAACAAGGGACGCATCGTCGGCCAGAAGCGACGGCACTGGCCGAAACAGGTTTGTGCATCAGATATCGTCAAAGGATGAACTGACTGCGCTCGTCACACTTGCGTTCCTCACCAATCCTCCTATGAAAGTGCAATAAATTTATCGGGGGAAAGCTTGCGATGCGCATGCGCGATACGTTCATCAAACCGATGCACCCTGAAGGTATTCGGTTTGTCGCAATCTTTGCCGCAATAGCTGTCGGCCTGTTTTTACTTTCTGACATTCTGGGTTGGATTGGCGTCGGTCTCACGATCTGGTGTTACTATTTCTTTCGCGACCCGGAACGGGTGCCGCCGACGGAAGAGGGTTTGATCGTCAGCCCGGCGGACGGGGTGGTTTCGCTGATCGAAGCAGCGGTACCTCCGAGCGAACTTGGGATGCCCGACGCGCCGCTTACCCGTGTCAGCGTGTTCATGAGCGTCTTCAACTGCCATGTAAACCGAACGCCAGTTGAAGGTGAGATTGCCGCTGTTGCCTATCGCCCCGGCAAGTTTTTCAACGCATCCCTGGACAAGGCGAGTGCCGACAACGAACGCAACAGCTTGCGTATTCGTATGGCAAACGGTCAGGATCTGGCTGTTGTCCAAATTGCGGGCCTAGTTGCCAGACGGATCGTCTGCTTCGTAAAACCCGGTGACAAGCTGCAAACCGGAGAACGGTTTGGATTGATCCGGTTCGGATCTCGGTTGGATGTTTATCTTCCTGATGGTGTCGTGCCACAGGTGCGTGTCGGGCAAACGATGATTGCGGGCGAAACCGTCCTAGCTAGTTTGCGCACACCTGAACAAAAATAGGTGGTGGGATCTGTGGCAAAACCATCTAAGCAGGAAGAGACCGGGTTCGCGCTGATCCATTTGTTGCCCAATGCGCTGACCATAACAGCTATATGCGCGGGCCTGACGGCGATCAGATTTGGTGTACAGGGCAATTACGTGCTTGCGGTGCAGCTCATTATTGCTGCTTGCGTGCTGGATGGGTTGGACGGGCGTATTGCGCGCCTGCTCAGCAGTGACAGCAAAATCGGAGCGGAACTAGATTCACTCGCAGATTTTCTGAACTTCGGAGTGGCCCCGCCGCTCGTTCTTCATTTTTGGGCCTTGCAGGATATTCAAAACGCAGCGTGGCTTGCCGTCCTGTTTTATGCGGTATGCTGCGTGATGCGCCTTGCCCGTTTCAACGTGGGTAGCAAATCCGAAGCCTGTGATCAGAACGATGCCTATTTCAAAGGGGTCCCGGCCCCTGCGGGGGCGCTGTTGGTGATGCTGCCAATGTATGTTTCCTTCGCTTTTGCAGATGCCCCGCTGCTGCCCGGCATATTGATTTGTCTTTACATGGTGGTCATCGGTCTGCTGCTCATCAGCCGGATACCAACCTGGTCTTTCAAGACGACGCGGATCTCGCGCGAGAATGCAAAATACTTTCTCATCGGGGTCGCTGTTGTTGGCGCGGCGCTGCTGACCTATCCCTGGGTCACGCTGATCGCGCTTTGCGTTGGATATGTGGGAACGGTTGCCTGGGCCTGGCGTGGCAAGGAAGTCTCTTCTAACCGTTAAGGACCTGATATGGACATAAAAGCCGTTCAAAACTCCTATGCTCGATGGGCGCCCGTCTATGACAAGACGTTTGGAGCCATCACCTGTGTTGGGCGGCAGCACGCGGTTGACTATATCAACAGACACCCGGGCAAAGTACTGGAGGTCGGCGTGGGCACTGGTCTGTCACTGGAACACTACAAGCCCGAGATGCAGGTGACAGGGATCGATTTCAGCGAGGAGATGCTGAAAAAGGCCCGCGACAAAGTGGAAGCCCAATCACTGAGTCACGTCGAGGAGCTGCGGCAAATGGATGCCCGCTCGCTTGATTTTCCGGACAACCACTTCGATACGGTTGCGGCGATGCATGTGCTGTCCGTCGTTCCCGAACCGGAAAGGGTGATGGCAGAAATAGCGAGGGTCTGCAAACCGGGCGGCAGAGTGGTAATCACCAACCACTTCCAACGAAAGCGGGGTTTGATTGCTTCCCTTGAACGGGTTTTTGCCCCGCTTGCAAACACAATTGGTTGGCATTCTGATTTCGAAATCGACACAGTATTGCAAGAGGATGTACTGACCGTCGGAGAGCAAAGAACCCTGCCACCGCTGGGGATGATGACCTTTTTGGTTTTGACGAAAACAGCATTTGCATAACGGCCTTGTCAACAATTCTCGTGGCCCACAAACTAAAGCACCCCGCCAAAAACCTGAATCGTGTGGATTCCCATGAGAGCTGAATTGTGATTCATCCTGTTTGGGAGGATGGATCATGTCGGCACCTTTACCGGAAGCGCTTC
>NZ_JBXWQZ010000125.1:0-3038 GCF_059612645.1 Ruegeria sp. YKSF131
ATCCTATCGTCGTGACTTCCATGGTGGGGCTCCTTTCCTTGCAGAAGATGTCTTCTGCAGTTTGCCGCAAAGCGCGACGGTTGGCTGCAGACGCCATCCACCCCATCCGCAGAGCGGTTGTTTGGGGAAAATCGATCGATGTCCGAATTGCGGACATCTGCGTATTTTGTGTTAGTAAGTGCATTAGGGAGAGGCATCCACCATGGGAAACAACTCCAGACGGGCGTTTATAAGGTCCTTCCTGACGAGCACGACGATCCTCGTTGCTCCGAGTACATTGTTCGGGCAAGAAGGCACGCTGACCGATCTTGGCGGAGCGATACTCGATCTTGATGAAGTCACGATTTTTACGGCTCGCGAGATCGTCACACTTGATCCCGACCTTCCAAGCGCCGAAGCCGTTGCTGTTGTAAACAGTCGGATTTTGGCGACCGGCACTAGAGAGCAAGTCCAAGAGGCGATTGGTGAACAGCCCTTCACCGTTGATGACACATTCGCCGACCTTATCATCGTTCCCGGCTTTATCGCCCAGCATGATCACCCAGTTTTGGGCGGCTTGAGCCTTTCGTCCGTCATTCTTTCGATAGAGGACTGGGACTTGCCACAGGGTTTATCGCGCGCCGTTGTGGACAAGGATGACTTTCTGGCACGGTTGTCCGAAGCTGTTAATGGTCAGCAAGACCCGGACACCCCTGTCATGACATGGGGATACCACGCGGCATTTTATGGTCCACTGACACGGTCGGACCTTGACCAGATCAGCAGCGAACGCCCTATCTTTGTGTGGGCCCGCTCATGCCACGAATTCATTCTGAATTCTGCTGCAATGGAGGCCGCGGGCGTTACCGAAGAGGTCATGGACGCCTGGTCCGACTCAGAAAAGATGCAATCCAGCTTTGAGCATGGACACTTCTGGGAACAGGGTTTGTTTGCAGTTCTGCCTTTGATTGCACCATACGTGGCAACCCCTGAAAAGTTTCGCGCTGGTTTGGAGACCATGCGCGATTACATGCATGCGAAGGGCGTGACCTACGGCAACGAGCCAGGCGGCATTCTGGCACGCCCGGTTCAGGATGCGGTGAACGCTGTATTCTCCGCACCCTTAATGCCGTTCCGGTGGAGCTTCATTCCAGATGGAAGAAGCCTGATCGCCAAATATGACAATGCTGAAGATGTGATCGAACAGACAGAAGCACTTGTCGACTGGTATGGTGGCAAGACCAGTATGTCCAAAGGCAGCGTCAAGCTTTTTGTGGACGGTGCGATATATTCCCTTGCCATTCAACTGAGGGACGATCCGCTTGGCGATTACCATGGCGAGTGGATGATGGACCTGTCGGCCTTTGAGCGTGCATTTCAAACCTATTGGGACGCGGGCTACCAAGTTCATATTCACGTCAACGGTGACGCCGGGTTGGACCGTGTATTAAACGCCTTAGAGCGGAACTTGCGCAGAAACCCTCGTTTCGATCATAGAACGGTGATCGTGCACTTTGCTGTGAGTGCGCCCGATCAGGTCATGCGTATCAAACGTCTGGGCGCGATTGTTTCCGCAAATCCCTACTACGTGACGGCACTTGCGGATCAATACAGTAAAACCGGTCTTGGTCCTGAACGCGCCAATGAAATGGTCCGTCTTGGTGATCTGGATCGAGCGGGTATTTCCTGGTCACTGCATTCCGATATGCCGATGGCGCCCGGTGATCCATTGTTCCTAATGTGGTGTGCGGTGAACCGCGTGACGAGTTCCGGTCGGGTAGCAGGACAGGATCAGACGGTCCCGGTCGAAGAGGCCTTACGTGGAGTGACAATTAACGCCGCCTATTCTCATCGTCTTGAACGGGACCTTGGCAGTATCGAACCTGGCAAGCGTGCGAACTTCACTATTTTGGATGACAACCCATTGACTGTGGATCCCATGGCAATCAAGGACATTCAGGTTTGGGGAACAGTATTGGAAGGTGATAAGTTTCCAGTGGGCTACAAGGCAGAACAGGAAGATGCACGTTTGCGTCTAAATGATCCGGACAGCCAAAGAGAGTTCGCAGTAAACACTCTCAATCACGCGCTTTCGGTTGTTCACGCTCATCTTTAGGCACGTTCGCTCTGGGAGCGGAATGAACCGAAATCTCGCGCACTTGATCTTGAGGCGGGAGCGCTCGGGATAGCCTGTTTCTGCAAGCTTTTGATGCGGAATTTTTGGCGCAATCGCCGTCGTAATCTTTATGCAAAAGTGAATGTCGACTTCGTCCGCGCAGCAGAAATTCACTAAATTTTCCCTAACTGCAGCACGGAGCCCCCAGTGACCGATGCTGCACGATCAACCGACGGCGGCTATGCGGAGATACTGTTGAAAAACTCTGCTTGAGCGATGCTTTGGCTGCTGATTCAATTCTCTTGAGTTGCAGGAGAGTTGCTGATGATGGGACCGAGGCAAGTTGCGCAGGGTGCGCTGTTCTACGAGTTCAGTATTGAGGATCACGTTCCGACGGATCACCTTTTGCGCGCGATCGACCGGTTTGTAGACCTTGTTGACATGCGCCGACATCTCGCGCCGTTCTACAGTTCAACAGGCAGGCCCTCGGTTGATCCCGAGCTGATGATCCGAATGCTGATTGTGGGCTATGCCTTCGGTATCCGGTCAGAGCGGCGGCTGTGTGAAGAGGTGCATCTGAATCTGGCGTATCGCTGGTTCTGTCGCCTCGATCTGGCCGATCCGGTGCCCGATTATTCCACCTTTTCCAAGAACCGACATGGACGTTTCCGGGACAGCAACCTCTTCCGGCATCTGTTCGAGCAGGTGCTGGCGCGCTGCATTGCCGAGGGACTGGTCGGCGGCGAGAGCTTTGGAGCAGATGCTTCGCTCATCAAGGCTGATGCCAGCCGCTATACGAAGGTGGACTTCTCGGAATGGTCTGCAGCAGATGCTGCAAACCGGGCGACGCAGGAATACCTTGATACGCTCGATGATGCGGCCTTCGGCGCTGCGACACCGGTAAAGCCGAAGGCGATCTCGCCCGCCGACCCGGCCGCGCGGT
>NZ_JBXWQZ010000126.1:0-2625 GCF_059612645.1 Ruegeria sp. YKSF131
TCACGACGTTCTAAACCCAGCTCACGTACCTCTTTAAACGGCGAACAGCCGTACCCTTGGGACCTGCTCCAGCCCCAGGATGAGATGAGCCGACATCGAGGTGCCAAACACTGCCGTCGATATGGACTCTTGGGCAGTATCAGCCTGTTATCCCCGGCGTACCTTTTATCCGTTGAGCGATGGCCCTTCCACTCGGGACCACCGGATCACTATGGCCGTCTTTCGACTCTGCTCGACTTGTCAGTCTTGCAGTCAGGCTGGCTTCTGCCATTGCACTCAACGAGCGATTTCCGACCGCTCTGAGCCAACCTTCGCGCGCCTCCGTTACGCTTTAGGAGGCGACCGCCCCAGTCAAACTACCCGCCACGCAGGGTCCCGGATCCGGATAACGGACCGCGGTTAGACATCAAGAGTGCGAAGGGTGGTATCTCAAGGGAGGCTCCACAGGGACTTGCGTTCCTGCTTCAAAGCCTACCACCTATCCTGCACATCACAATCCTGATGCCAGTGCGAAGCTGTAGTAAAGGTGCACGGGGTCTTTCCGTCTAACCGCGGGAAGCCTGCATCTTGACAGGCAATTCAATTTCGCTGAGTCGATGTTGGAGACAGCGGGGAAGTCGTTACGCCATTCGTGCAGGTCGGAACTTACCCGACAAGGAATTTCGCTACCTTAGGACCGTTATAGTTACGGCCGCCGTTTACCTGGGCTTCAATTCAAGGCTCTCACCTCTCCTTTTAACCTTCAGGCACCGGGCAGGCGTCAGACCCTATACGTCGTCTTGCGACTTCGCAGAGCCCTGTGTTTTTAATAAACAGTCGCCACCCCCTGGTTTGTGCCCCCAGCCCCTAGTTGCCTAGGAACCGGGCCTCCTTCTCGCGAACTTACGGAGGTATTTTGCCGAGTTCCTTCAACATCGTTCTCTCAAGCGCCTTGGTATGCTCTACCAGTCCACCTGTGTCGGTTTAGGGTACGGTCTGATGGAGGGCTATTTCCAGGAACCACTCAGCAGCCCAATCAATCCGATAAGATTGAACTACACCTGTGATCCGTCACATCCTCCTGGCCTAGGAATATTAACCTAGTTCCCATCGCCTACGCCTTTCGGCCTCGGCTTAGGGGCCGGCTTACCCTGCTCAGATTAGCTTTAAGCAGGAACCCTTGGACTTTCGGCGAGAGTGTCTCTCACACTCTTTGTCGCTACTCATGTCATCATTCTCACTAGTGATCTCTCCACCGGATCCCTCACAGGCCGGCTTCATCGAAAAGACTCGATCCTCCAAGGTGCCCCGAAAGACACTAAAGAGGATAAGTCTTATGTCACACTACGCTCTGCTACCATGCCTTACGGCATCCTAAGCTTCGGCTCATGGCTTGAGCCCCGTTACATCTTCGCCGCAGGACAACTTATTTAGACCAGTGAGCTGTTACGCTATCTTTAAAGGATGGCTGCTTCTAAGCCAACCTCCTGGTTGTTTTGGTCGTCCCACCTGCTTTCCCACTTAGCCATGAATTGGGGGCCTTAGCTGTAGGTCAGGGTTGTTTCCCTCTCCACTACGGACGTTAGCATCCGCAGTGTGTCTGCCATCTAGTACTCCCGGGTATTCGGAGTTTGGTTAGGATCAGTAAGCCTGTGGGGCCCCATTACCCATCCAGTGCTCTACCCCCCGGGGTATTCGGATGACGCTCTACCTAAATAGATTTCGCAGAGAACCAGCTATCTCCGAGTTTGATTGGCCTTTCACCCCTAGGCACAGCTCATCCCGATCCTTTTCAACGGATGTGGGTTCGGTCCTCCAGTAAGTGTTACCTTACCTTCAACCTGGCCATGCCTAGATCACTCGGTTTCGGGTCTGATCCCACGAACTCATTCGCCCTATTAAGACTCGCTTTCGCTACGCCTACACCTAACGGCTTAAGCTTGCTCGTGAGACCAAGTCGATGACCCATTATACAAAAGGTACGCCGTCACCCCGCAAGGGGGCTCCGACTGATTGTAGGCGTTCGGTTTCAGGTACTGTTTCACTCCCCTCGTCGGGGTGCTTTTCACCTTTCCCTCACGGTACTGGTTCGCTATCGGTCAGCAAGGAGTACTTAGCCTTCGAAGGTGGTCCTCCGATCTTCAGACAGAATTTCACGTGTTCCGCCCTACTTAATACGTCCGATCATGCTTCATATACGGGACTGTCACCCTCTATGGTCCTGCTTCCCAACAGGTTCTATTCACACTCACGGCTCGGCTGGTCCCCGTTCGCTCGCCACTACTAGGGGAGTATCAATTGATTTCCTTTCCTCCGGGTACTTAGATGTTTCAGTTCCCCGGGTTTGCTCTTAAAACCCTATGTATTCAGGTCTTAAGTACCTGTTCATGCTCATTATTGATCAGCTGTGCCAACAATAACAAACATTCAGGTGGGTTGCCCCATTCAGAAATCCATGGATCAAAGCTTATTCTCAGCTCCCCATGGCTTATCGCAGAGTATCACGTCTTTCATCGCCTCTTGCTGCCAAGGCATTCACCAAACGCCCTTCTCGCGCTTGATTTGATCCAGAAAAAGAAAGACATAACATCTTGCACTACCGCCTATTCGGCTACTTGAGCGCGTGAAGCCTTTCGACCTTTCGGC
>NZ_JBXWQZ010000127.1:0-2492 GCF_059612645.1 Ruegeria sp. YKSF131
GTCTGGCTGGGACCGATCAGGATACGTATCGCAAAACTCGCTGCAACGGACCCAAACACCGTGGTTTTTCGCCTCGCAGCCGAGGAATGGGCCGTGACACCCAGCCTGACGGAGGCACTGGCTGACCTTCTCGGTCGGAAGCGTGCCGATCTGATCAGCTTCACCCCCGCGTCCGAGCGCGGACAGGTTCTGCACGCTGCGCGTGATGCGGTGGCCCACTACGCGTCTTCTCACCCCCCATTGGTGTTGCAGGATCGTGCTGCAGGCACACACACCGTCTTTGAGCTTCCCGGCAGCTTTGATGGCTATCTGAGCCAATTGTCCAAGAAGCGGCGCAATCAGTATCGACGGGATCTAAAACGCCTGCAAAGTGACCATGGGCTGACAACGCAAGTGACCCATCCCGACGCGGTGCAATTCCAGGACTTTGTCAGGTTTCACAACCAACAATGGCAAAAGGCTGGAAAAGGCGGCCATTTCACCGACTGGGCCGGGAGTGAGGCCTTTTACAGTGAGCTTGCCAAAGAGACCCTAACCGGCGGAAAAACATGGTTTGTCGAACAGCACGGCCACAGTTCAGCTCTGGCAACCCAGTTCTGCCTGGTTTCCGGTCAGGTCTGCCACTGGCGCCTGCCCGCCAGATCAACCGACCCCGAGCTTGAACGTTTGAGTCTGGGAAAGATCGGCCTGGTTCAGATGATCGAAGAACTGATTGAGGGCGGCATCACACGGATTGAGGCCGGGATTGGCGATTACGGCTACAAGCTGATCTACGGTGGTGAAGCAGTTCCCACCCACCGCCTGATCATCTCGCGGCAATCGGGCTTTGCCGCGATACGTCTCAAACTCTGCCTGGGTTGGGCGCGCCTGCTGCATCTGGCCTATTACAGGCTCTGGTTCGGTCGCCTGGCTCCACGCCTGAGAGCGATCCTTCCACTGAGGCATAAACCCTTATGGGCCGCCTGGGTCAGGACAAGGATATAAATCCATCATGACCCCTGAACCCCTATCTCTTCATATCCTGTCTGCATCCGATTGGCTGGACTGCAGCGCCGCTTTTCAGGATCTGACCTATGAACAGAGCCTGACCTATGCACAGGCAGCCGCACGGCGGATCGGGGCAGAACCACAATTCGTCCGGGTGGAAACCCCGTCTGGACAGATCGTCGCCGCCGCGTGCCTGCGCATCAAGCGCCTGCCCGTGCTTGGGCGCGGAATCGCATGGATTGCAGCGGGGCCATTGCTCCGGCATCGGGATCACCCCGATCCCTCGCCCGAAACCGTGCAGGCGGCGCTCGCGGCACTGCGCGCGCATGCGACAGCAACAGGACATATCCTGCGCCTGCGTTTTCCGGTGATTGCCCGCTATGACGTGCCCTCCCTCGACGAACTGGCCGCCAGCCAGGGTTTTGTCCACTCAGAGCGGTCCCCATCTTACAGAACTGTCGTAGTAGACTGTGATCAGGACGAAGACACGCTGATGCGCGCGCTGCACGGCAAGTGGCGCAATCCGCTGCGCAATGCGCTCAAGGCTGGGCTGGAGTTGGATATCGTTCCGATTGCAGAGGCTCGCAGCCGGTTTCACGCGCTATATCAAGACGTACAGGCCACCAAGGGGTTTCGCCCGGATATTCCCCCCGAATTTTACTATGGGCTTACAGGGCCCGATTTTGACCATGAGGTTCTGTTCGCTCGGAAGGACGGTGCTGACATCGCCGGCATGACCATTGGCAGAGCCGGCATCAACGCCGTCTACCTTTTCGGCGCCACAGCTGAAGCCGGGCGACGGCTGAATGCCGGACACTGCCTGATGTGGCATTCCATTCTACGCTGCAAAGAACTGGGCATGAAATTCTACGATCTGGGCGGTATAGACCCTGATTCAAACCCAACGGTCACACGGTTCAAACACCGCACCGGGGGGACAGACCTACAGGCGGCAGGCCCTTACGAGTTCCAACCCAAAGGGCTAACTGCGCCTGCGATCCGCGCCGCGGAAACGCTGCATTCGCTTTTGAAGAGGCGGCGAAAATGACCAACCTGACAAGCGTCAACTTTCACGGTATCGGAGATCCCGGGCGCTCGCTGGAGCCCGGCGAAGCGCCATATTGGCTGTCGCGGGAGCAATTCGAATACGTCCTTGACCAGGTTGCCGCCATGCCTGACCCGGCGGCTGTTGTAATCACCTTTGATGATGGCAACCTGTCTGATCATGATATTGCGCTGCCCGCCCTGATTGACCGGGGTCTTCATGCACGTTTCTTTGTTCTGACCGGGCGCCTCGGGCAAACGGGATCGCTGCACAAGAAGCACCTGCATAACCTGCAGAGCGCAGGTATGTTGATCGGCAGCCATGGAATTGACCATGTCAGCTGGCCGACACTGAACGATGCGATGCTCAGGCAGGAATTGGAGACATCCCGGGCACAGCTTGAGGATATCTGCGGCCGGTCGATAACCGAGGCCGGGATTCCATTCGGACGTTATGATGC
>NZ_JBXWQZ010000128.1:0-1921 GCF_059612645.1 Ruegeria sp. YKSF131
GGTTAGGTCTTATTTAGCGTGTTTGGATGTTGGGATGGGTTGGTCTGCCGCAGGGTTGCATCTGTCCTTTAGGCGCGGCGGGATATGGGGTATCTGGGCGTGCGCACCGTTTCACGGATTTGGAGAACGCAATGATGAAGCGCGCCTGGAACAAGTGGCGATCGGGCTATATGGGCCGGCTTGTCGGTGAGAGCTTTTATGCGCAGGGCGGGCTTTACGGCATAGCGATCCTGGCGATGATCGCGGTGGCGGTCACCACCGCCGGCTCGGCTTACATGATGGAATATATCATCGATGCCATGACCAGCCCGGAATTGCGGGGATGGGTGCATGTCATTGCGCTGGGGGTTGTGCTTCTGTTCCTGACCAAGGCGGTGGCCTCGTATATTCAGGCCGTTTTTCTGGCACGCGCGGGCAACCGGATTGTGGCCCAGCAGCAGGAGAAGCTGTACCGCAAGCTGGTCCGGCACGGAGTGTCGTTCTTCTCGACCACTGAATCGTCGGATCTGCTGATGCGCACGACCAATGGCGCGCAATCGGCCCGGAGCCTGATCGATGTTCTGGTCACCGGGTTTGTCCGCGATGCCCTGACCCTGGTCGGCCTGATTGTGGTCATGGTGTATCAGCAGCCGGTCCTGTCGGTGATGTTCTTTGTGGTGGGCCCGATTGCCCTGCTGGGGGTGCGGTATCTGCTGAAAAGCGTGCGCTCGATCATGCAGGCCGAGTTCAAATCGCTGGCAGAGATCATCCGGGTGCTGCAGGAGACCTCGGCGGGGATCAAGGTGATCAAGGTGTTTGCGCTTGAAGATCGCATGATCGACCGAATGGAGACCGCGATCCGGAAGGTCGAACAGCGCTCGAACGACATCGCCCGGCTGCAGGCCATTGCCAGCCCGCTGATGGAGTTTCTGGCCGGTCTGGCGGTTGCCGGGGTTCTCATTGTCAGCACGATGGGCATCGCGGGCACCGAACAGCCGACCGCGGGTCAGCTGATGTCCTTCATCACCGCTTTGCTGATGGCCTATGAACCTGCCAAGCGCCTGTCCAGGATGCGGGTCCAGATTGAAACCTGCATGGTCGGGGTCGGCCTGTTGTTCAGCCTGCTGGATCAGGAGGACACGATGGTGGAAAGCCCCCGGGCCCGTGACCTGAGTGACGGCCCCGGACAGATCACGCTGCGCAATGTGACCTTTGGCTATCAGGGCACGGTGCCGGTGATCGACAACATGAGCGCCACTTTCGAGGCCGGGAAAACCACCGCCCTTGTCGGCCAGTCCGGTGGTGGCAAATCCACGTTGTTTGGCCTGATCATGCGGTTTTACGACCCCGATCAGGGCAGCGTCGAGATCGATGGCCGGGACCTGAGGGATGTCAGCTTTGCCTCGCTGCGGCGGAAAATCTCGTATGTCGGTCAGGATACGTTCCTGTTCTCGGCCTCGGTGATGGACAACCTGCGCTGCTCGGCGCCCGATGCGAGCGACGAAGAGGTGATCGCGGCAGCCCGGGCCGCACATGCGCATCAGTTCATCACCGACCTGCCGCAGGGCTATGAGACCCCGGTGGGCGAGAACGGAACCTTTCTGTCGGGCGGCCAGAAACAGCGCATCGCGATTGCCCGTGCCATTCTGCGCAAGGCCGAGATCCTGCTGCTGGACGAGGCCACAAGCGCGCTGGACGCGGAATCGGAATCGCTGGTCAAAGAGGCGCTGGACGCCCTGACACAGGATGTCACCGTCATCGTCATCGCCCACCGCCTGTCAACCGTGCTGGAGGCAGACAAGATCATCGTCATCCAGGACGGCGCTATCGCCGAACAGGGAAACCTCGACCAACTCATGCAGAAAAACGGCCCCTTCAAAAACCTCTTCGACCAACAGTTCAACAAACACAAACAAAAAGTCGCACAGTAATAGGGGGAGCT
>NZ_JBXWQZ010000129.1:0-1918 GCF_059612645.1 Ruegeria sp. YKSF131
TGCGCGTTGAGGGCTCCTTTGGTGATGCGGGGGTCGTTGCCTTCGCTGAGGGCGATTATGGGACGGGTGGCCGGAGCGTTTTGCCGCAACAGCTCGACGGGTGTCAGGGTCATGTGCTCCGGCCTCGTCCTGGGGTTAAGCGCCCTGCGCTTTCATGTCATCGGCGCTGATGCCGGCGACTGCGACGGGTTTTTTCATCGCGTCGCGGCGGAAAGGCTCGCCAAGCTCCTGGTTGATCAGGGCCTCGATCAGCGTGGTGATGCCGTTCTTCTGGTCCTCGATCGCCTGGTTCAGCGCCGCGGTCAGCTCGTCCTGGGTGCGCGCGACAACGCCTTTCAGGCCACAGGCCTGCGCGATACCGGCATAAGACACCTTGGTGTCCAGCTCGGTGCCCACGAAGTTGTCGTCGAACCACAGGGTCGAGTTGCGCTTTTCCGCGCCCCACTGGTAGTTGCGGAACACGATCTGGGTCACGGCGGGCCATTCCTCGCGGCCGATCGCGGTCAGCTCGTTCACCGCGATGCCAAAGGCACCGTCACCGGCAAAGCCCACAACCGGAACATCCGGGCAGCCGATCTTGGCACCGACGACGGCGGGCAGGCCATAGCCGCAGGGGCCGAACAGGCCCGGCGCCAGGTATTTGCGCCCCTCTTCAAACGACGGATAGGCGTTGCCGATGGCGCAGTTGTTGCCGATGTCCGAGCTGATGATCGCCTCTTTCGGCAGTGCCGCCTGAATGGCGCGCCACGCCATGCGCGGGCTCATCCAGTCGGGCTTGGCCGCGCGGGCACGCTGGTTCCAGGTGGTGCCCGGATCGTCATCCTCGTGGGTCATCGAGGTCAGTTCCTGCGCCCAGGCCGATTTCTTCTGCGCGATGCGCTCTTTGCGCTCCTTGCGGCCTTCGTCACCGGCGGTGTCGCTCAGCTGGGCCAGAATGCCCTTTGCCACCTTGGCAGCGTCGCCGATGATACCGACGCTGACAGCTTTGGTCAGGCCGATACGGTCGGGGTTGATGTCAACCTGGATGATCTTGGCATCCGCGGGCCAGTAGTTGATGCCATAGCCCGGCAGGGTCGAGAACGGGTTCAGACGGGTGCCGAGGCACAGGACAACATCCGCCTCGCTGATCAGCTCCATCCCCGCTTTCGAACCGTTATAGCCCAGCGGACCGGCAAACAGCGGGTGGCTGCCCGGGAAGGCGTCATTGTGCTGGTAGCCGACGCAGACCGGCGCATCCAGACGCTCGGCCAGCGCTTTCGACGCCTCGATGCCGCCTTCGGCCAGAACCACACCGGCGCCGTTCAGAATGACAGGGTTCCTGGCGTTCGACAGCAGCTCGGCCGCCTGGGCCACGGCGGTTTCGCCGCCCGAGGGGCGCTCGAACTCGACAATGGCGGGCAGGTCGATATCGACAACCTGGGTCCACATGTCGCGCGGGATGTTCAGCTGCGCCGGGGCGCTGGCGCGCTTGGCCTGCATGATCACACGGTTCAGAACCTCGCAGACGCGGGTCGGGTCGCGGACCTCTTCCTGATAGGCAACCATATCCTCGAACAGCTTCATCTGCTCGACTTCCTGGAAGCCCCCCTGACCGATGGTCTTGTTGGCCGCCTGCGGGGTCACCAGCAGAAGCGGCGTGTGGTTCCAGTAGGCAGTCTTGACGGCGGTCACAAAGTTGGTGATGCCCGGGCCGTTCTGCGCAATCATCATCGACATCTTGCCGGTGGCACGGGTGTAGCCATCCGCCATCATCCCCGCGCTGCCCTCATGCGCACAGTCCCAGAACATGATCCCAGCCTTCGGAAACAGGTCCGAAATCGGCATCATCGCCGAGCCAATGATCCCAAACGCATGCTCAATTCCATGCATCTGCAAAACCTTAACAAAGGCCTCTTCCGTCGTCATCTTCATAGGGGTG
>NZ_JBXWQZ010000130.1:0-1745 GCF_059612645.1 Ruegeria sp. YKSF131
CGATAGGCATCGTAGACATACCAAGGCGGTGTGGGGATCTCCAATACCCGGGCGTAGTAGAAGGCCGGGCGTGCCGGATCGAAATCCGGGTCGGTCCAGACGGTCGCAAGCTCGGATGCCCCGATCGAGTTGGCCCAGCTCGCCGTTGCCACATTCACCGTATCGCCTACCGCGGGCAGCATGCCATCCGAGCCGGGGACGCGCCCGTCGGACCAGGCGACGTCATAGATGGCTTCGCTGGTCGTGCCGTCCTCATTGAGCCAGCCCTTCACGACCTGGATGCGGTCGAGGTTGGCGCCAATCGGATCCCTTAGCGCGGCCACCATGAATGTTGGCGCCTCGGCACCGTCGGGTGCAGCGGACAGGTCAGCGCCCATTGGCACGCCTTTCGAATACCCTACGGTTGACGGAATACGAGATGCGATATCGGCCTCGTCAAAGTCCCAGCCACCGAAGAAACGAACCGATATTCTAGGGCCGGTCGTGGCGTAGACTTCCTTGCGCGCCATGGCGTCGAAGATGCTTTCGCGGGTATTCTCCTCGGCCCAGACCGCCGTGAGACCGGCAGCGACCATCTGCCAAGCGAACAGCTCACCGTTTTCATTCTTCATGAAAGGATGCTGCATCCGCTCTGCGGACGGCTCGTACCCGGTGTGCTTGCCAAAGAAATTCTCTTCTTCGGCGGTCACAAGACCGGTATGACTGTCTGTCGCGCCGCTGAACCCAAACTTGTAAGGATTTGTCCCGAACTCAGCTTCCAGCGCCAGCCCGCTCTTCAGCGCTTCGCGGGCATATTCTCGCGCCAGCATATCCTCGGTCTTGGCTTCGGATAGATCGAGGTTGCCGACATCCCAATTGTAATAGTCGGCAAACTCGTCATTCGGGCTGAGAAACGGGTGTGCCTCGCCGTCGCCCTTGATCTGAGTGATCTCATAGAGCGGTTCCCATTTGGCCCGGGCTTCAACGTACTCTTGAGTCACAGGCGAGCCGTCGAACCGGATGTCGATCGGAAACATTACGCCGTTGGACAGGTTGCCGTTATGTGCAAGTGCCAGCACCGCGCCGTTGGTCTTCTCCTCGTAGGCCTCGAGATAGGCATAGAGATCCATGGGATCGGGACTGCCCCAGGGCGGCGTCATCACCATGGGAACAACTTGCCCAACGCGGTCCGGCCCATCGCGGAAAATCACGTTGCGGTGCATGTTGTTGCCCGCGACGAGCGAAGTCCATTCGAACCCGAGCATTGGGGTAAAGATGCCGGGCTCGTAGAAGCGCTCGGCGGTCTTGAGGTTGTCCGACCAAATCGTTGCGAACCTTCGCGAGCCGGGCATGTAATTGTTGAACATTTCCTCTTCGATGGCGCCCTGAGAAACGCTTCCGATCAGGTCAAGCGCTGTATCCACTGCTGTCTGTCCGCCCGCGCGGAACCCGTCGGACCAACGTTTGCCCTGTTCATAGCGCGTAACCGACGGATTGCCTGCAAGAGCGTCGAAGATCATGCCCATACCGTCCGAGTGATCTGCAATAACCAGCCAGTCTAATGGGCGCGACAGGCGAACAGGCTGGCCAGAGGACGCGATGATCTCTTCTCCGCGCGCAAAACGATAAGCATCCTCATGGTCAAGGCGCGCACCGAAACCTCCGGCGTCCATAGATTGTCCCGTATGAAGATGCGTCTCTCCCCAAAGTGGCCGTTCCGGGAAAGTTCGACCAGCATAGGGTGAATAGGCGGGAGCAGGATAGGT
>NZ_JBXWQZ010000131.1:0-1500 GCF_059612645.1 Ruegeria sp. YKSF131
CCGGCTGGATTCGATCAACAGATCCTGGGCAAGAAGCAATTCCAGTTCGCGGATTTCCTGGACGCGGTAGAGCTGAATGAAAATAGCCGCGCCAAGTCCAAGTACGGCACAACATATCGCGATTGACGCAATCGATACGCGGCGCGGAATCGTGGCCCAGTCACCGATCATCTGTGGGAATCCGATAACCTTGCCTGCGCACGGTTTCCACCAAAGAGGCCGCCATCTTGCGGCGCAAGCGCGAGATCAAAACGTCGATGACGTTTGAATTCAAGTCTATTTCCTCGGCATAGATATGCTCAATCAGGTCTGCCCGGCTGACGACCGAACCCGCATGCCGGGCAAGATGCTCCAGGGCGCGAAATTCAAACGCGGTCAGAGGAATAGTCCGACCCTTGAAATAGGCTGTCTTTTCATCGGGCAGAACTGACAGGTCCCCGACTTCAATCGAGGGCGCACCGCGTCCACTTGCGCGCCGCACCAAGGCTTCGAGCCGTGCCATGAGTTCTTCGGAGTGAAAGGGTTTTGCCAGATAGTCGTCAGCTCCGCTGCGTAGCCCGGATACGATGTCATTCCAACTGTCACGTGCCGACAGGATCAGAACCGGGGTCGCCATATTGCGACTGCGCCATTCGTGCAGAACCGAAAGCCCGTCCAGTCCCGGCAACCCCAGATCAAGAACGATGACATCCCAATCTTCGGTCTCCCCCAGAAACAGCGCGTCATTGCCGTTATCAGTCAGCCTTACGACATCGCCACGCGCTCGCATCAGGCAACCAAGATTATTGCGCAGCGTATCGTCGTCTTCGGCAACAAGTATTTTCATCAGACCCTCATAGCTGACACGCGCAGCGAACATGAACAGGGCATGACAAAGGCTGACATGTGCCATTCATTCCGCTTTTTCTATAGTGCATCTGACCCGCCGTCGAAAGCGATCAGAATCTGATATGGCGGGTTTTGCCTCGCTAACCTACTGTAATACCGGAGTTCCGAATGTGTGGCCTGTTTGGTATCTTCCCAGAGGATGCAGCACAAACCCCTGACAACCTGCGGCTGCGCAAAAGCGCGTTTTCCATACGCTATCGCGGCCCGGATGCCAGCCATGTTCTGACAGAACCCGGTCTTGGGTTGGCGCACCAACGCCTGTCTCTTGTCGATACCGATATACGGTCGGATCAGCCTTTCACGGACCCAACGGGCCGTTACACCCTTGCCTACACTGGTGAAGTCTACAACTTCAGGTCCTTGCGGTCTGAGTTGGAAGCACTGGGAATTTCCTTCCGGACAACTTCCGATACCGAGGTTGTTTTACACAGTCTGATCCAATGGGGTTCGAACGCACTGATCCGGTTCGAAGGCATGTTCGGACTTGCTTTTGTTGATCGAAGCACGCGGCAGGTTCTGCTGGCAAGGGATCGCTTCGGAATGAAGCCGCTTTATTGGGCGCAGAGCCCGACCAAAGAAGGCCGCGCCTTTCTGTTTGCTTCGGAAATAAAG
>NZ_JBXWQZ010000132.1:0-1700 GCF_059612645.1 Ruegeria sp. YKSF131
ATAAATGCTTTCTGGTTTTGACCGGTTGACCGTGAGACATCTGCCAGACCCGGGTAGATCACGCGTTGCAACGGGGCAAATAACTGTGTCGTCACAATCGTGGTGATGCGGCTACCGGCCCGGAAAATCCCTGCATCTGCAAGGCCAAGAGTTGCGCCAATAACAATCTGGGGCATGTTATTGGCCAAAAACTGGGACAGTTGCGCGCCCATGGACCAGGAGGAAAAAGACAGGCTTTCCCGCCAGCGAGATACCGAAAGCCTGGGAAACATCGGAGCAGTTGCGAATGTCCAAATGTTTCGGGTCGCAGCACCGACAAACAGGGCCACAATAATCGCCCAGAAATCCTGCCACAGCCATGACAGATAGATGGCGACACTGGCATAAGCGATACGATTGAACGTTTCCTCTGCTGCGGCCAGCGAAAACCTCAGGCCGCGTTCATACAGAAGAAAACGTGGGCTGCGCAGGGCGAGCAAAACCGAAATCGCTGCAACTGCAGGCAAAATCTCGACAAGTTCAGGAATGCCGAGCAAAGCTACAAGGGGTTTTGACAGCCAGACCAACGCGCCAGCTATCAATCCAAGTAGAATTTGCATGGTGAAGACTGTGTCGAGATGCTCGTGGGTTATATCATCCATTCGGATCAACACGATGCTGACCTGGCGCTGCAGCATCTCAAGCAGTGCGGTCGCAATTATGAAATAGGCAATGATACCAAAGTCTTCGGGCCTGAGAAGGCGGGCAGTGATGGCAAGCGTTGCAAAACCCAAAGCCTGTCTGAAGAGGCCGGACGCCAAGAGAGTCGCAGCGCCCACTGCAAGGGCAGATCTGCGAGTCAGCATGCTGGAAGGCAAGCCTACTTTAGGAGAATGCGTCAATCGCACCATCTTTCTACATTTAGAACAAAAAACAATTTAACGCCTCAGTGTTTCTGGTTTTGCCTTCTCCCAAGGCAGATCTGGACATGTCACCGGTAACTTTTGTGGCAATCCAGGCCAGTCGTTGGTAATCAGTTTGAAGGTTGTTATTCATCTAGTGACAAGGTCGCATGATCTACGCTCAGTGTCAGAAAGCGTTGCCACATTTCAAGGAAAATTTGCGATTAATCCCACAATTTGAAATCAATTTGAGCAAGGACATCGGGTATGTGAAGCCTTGTATTCGATTTAGAAACAATTGAGTGACGACACCAGTTTTCAAGACGGTATGAAAATATGAAGATTGCGATTTTTGGTTTGGGGTATGTGGGGTTCACGGCAGCGTGCTGTCTGACCCGTGAAGGGCACGAGGTGATCGGTATTGATGTGAATGCCGACAAGGTGTCTGAAATCAACGCAGGTCAGCCCCCGATCAAGGAGCCGAAGGTGGCCGGGTTGCTGACCGAGGCGCTTGGGAAAAACCTGATCCGGGCCGTGGTCGAGATGCCGGACCTCGGGGATGTGGATCTGGCCATTGTCTGTGTGGGCACGCCCAGTTCCACTGACGGCTCGCATAACATGAGCTTCGTGGCCGAGGTGACGCGTCAGATTGCCGAGACCGTATCGCCGGATCGGGCGCGGCCTCTGACGGTGGCGTATCGGTCAACCTTCCGGCCGGGCACCGTGCGGCAGCTGATCGAGCCGATCTTCCAAAGCTATCTGGGCGAGCGGACGGGTCAGGCGGTCGAGATTGTCTATAACCCCGAATTCCTGCGCGAG
>NZ_JBXWQZ010000133.1:0-1550 GCF_059612645.1 Ruegeria sp. YKSF131
GCTTTGGGCTTATTTTGTTGAAAAACTCTTCCTTGATCGATGCATGAACTGCTGATTCAATTCTTCCAGTGGGCGGGAGGATTGGCGATGATGGGACCGAGGCAGGAAGCGCAATCGTCGCTGTTCTATGAGTTCTCATTGGAGAACCACGTTCCCCAAGATCACCTGCTTCGGTCGATTGATCGATTTGTTGATCTGAGCAGCATTCGAGCACATCTCGCGGATTTTTACAGCCACACTGGCCGCCCATCGGTCGATCCGGAACTGCTGATCCGGATACTGCTGGTCGGCTACTGTTTTGGCATCCGGTCGGAGCGTCGGCTTTGTGAAGAGGTGCACCTGAACCTCGCCTACCGTTGGTTCTGCCGTCTCGATCTGAATGACCGTATCCCGGATCATTCCACGTTTTCCAAGAACCGACACGGGCGTTTCCGGGAGAGTGAGCTCCTGCGGCATCTGTTCGAGACGACCGTCGCGCGCTGCATCGCGGAGGGTTTGGTCAGCGGCCAGCGCTTGGCGATTGATGCCAGTCTGATCGAGGCAGATGCGAATAAACAGAATTCAACGCCAAAGGAAGAGTGGGACGCGACGAGTATCGATCCGGCCGATGCGCCCCGCGCGGTCCGCGAGTATCTCGACACGCTGGATGAGGCTGCTTTCGGGGCTGCGAGCGAGGTGCAACCAAAGTTCACCTCCCATTCTGATCCGGCCAGCCAGTGGACGGCGGCCCGTAAAGGCCCAGCATTCTTTAGCTATTCCGACAACTATCTGATCGACACGGACCATGGCGTCATCGTCGATGTGGAAGCCACACGGTCCATCCGACAAGCTGAGGTCGGATCAACCAAAACCATGCTGGACCGGGTAGAGGACAAGTTCGATCTGCATCCAGAACGGCTGATCGCCGACACCGCTTACGGCACCGGGCCACTTCTTGGATGGCTGGTCGACCGCAAGATCGCGCCGCACATTCCTGTCTTTGATAAATCCGGGCGCAACGACGGAACCTGGACCCGTGCGGACTTCGAATGGGACGCCGGGAAAGATCAGTACATCTGTCCCGAAGGTCATGCGTTGAAGCAGTTCCGCCGTAACTATTCTGACCCAAACCGAGGGCCAACTGGCAAGGGCACGGCCCGCTACCGCGCCCTGAAAGACGTTTGCCAGGCCTGTCCATCAAAAGCCAAATGCTGCCCTAATGCCGACGCGCGCAAAATCACCCGCGAAGAGCACGAAGACGCACGCCAGGTCGCCCGCGAGATCGCCAAAACCCGCCAATACGACATCTCGATGAAACTCAGAAAGAAGGTCGAGATGCTCTTTGCCCACCTCAAACGCATCCTCGGTCTGGGACGGCTCCGATTACGCGGACCATGTGGTGCCAATGACGAATTCCTCCTCGCCGCCACCGCCCAAAACCTCCGCAAATTGGCCAAGATCATTCCTGCACCGCAGCAAACGCGAAAGACCTGATAAGAAAGGCAATCGCACTCAGCTCAGATGACTACTTTCTGCGTCAGCAACACGTTGTTTTTCAACAGAATCGGCTC
>NZ_JBXWQZ010000134.1:0-1258 GCF_059612645.1 Ruegeria sp. YKSF131
ACCGGGAATTGTAGCAGAACGATTGCCGCCAGCGTTACGGAAGGCCGCAGAGTTATTTTATGCCGACCCCGAAGAATTACGTGAACTTACGGTTCCATACTTTTCAGAAGTCAAAGACGAACACCTGCGGTTTTATCCTAAAAGAGCAATAGACGGTCAGTTTGGCAGGTCTGTAGAGAGATTCACTGAGATAAATGGCGAACTCCCTATCAATCAATATAGCAGGAACCACGGTAACGCCTTCGTGCGGGAACTTCTTGAGACAGTCGCACCAGCAACAGTGAAGCGCTACCTCAATCAGATCAGGCCGGTATTCAACACGGCTATTAGGGAACTCGGTGTGCGGATGGAAAACCCGCTTTCGGGCCTAATTATCCCCGAAAAAGACTCTAATTGGGAACCGAAAAGGTTGCCTTATTCCTTGGAAGAGGTTTGGGCAATTCAACAACGTTGCATGGAAGTAGATGATGAGCGTCGCTGGCTTATTGCAGCACTTTCAGACACAGGTGCTCGTATGTCCGAAATAGCAGGACTACTGCGCAAGGATGTTTCCCTTGACGCGGAAACTCCGCACATAATGTTGACGCCAAATAGGATCAGAGGCGTTAAAACCAAGTCTTCAGCTAGGCTGGTTCCGCTTGTTGGTGTTTCGCTTTGGGCGGTAAGACGTGCTGTGGCGGCATCTGACGGTGAGTACCTTTTTCCCAAGGTAGTCAAGAACGGAGACTTCAACAAGAATTCCGTATCGGCCACTTTGAACAAATGGCTTAAAGATCAGAAACTTAGGGGTGAAAAACAATCACTCCATAGTTTGCGTCATTCCCTTAGAGACCGCCTGAGAAACACCAATTGTCCGCCAGACGTTATTGATCGAATAGGCGGCTGGAAACGCGATGGTGTAGGCGAAGGCTACGGCCTTGGGCATGAGTTGTCCGTGCTTAAAGGCCATCTGTCAGTGATGCTTAAATCTGAAGCTGCCTTAGGAAAGGAGATTCCCCCCCTGATCCCACGAGAAACCGAGTAATCAAATCGCCCAATCAAAACAAAAAAACCTGACTACCAAAGGCACAAGACAATGAATTCAGAAAACCAAGTGAACCGGGAAATGTTTCAGATGCTAGAAAACGTGATGTCCAAAGGCGGAATGCTGGATATGTCCGACATGAACAGCCTGTGGCGACTTCTAAGCGATCTTGGTTCCGAATTGACGGTTGATCCTCGACCTAGGCCAGTTCTTAGGGTGGTGAAATAAAATGAC
>NZ_JBXWQZ010000135.1:0-1449 GCF_059612645.1 Ruegeria sp. YKSF131
TCACCAAACGCCCTTCTCGCGCTTGATTTGATCCAGAAAAAGAAAGACATAACATCTTGCACTACCGCCTATTCGGCTACTTGAGCGCGTGAAGCCTTTCGACCTTTCGGCCTGCAGGCTTCGACTATGTCGATCGTGATCACCCAGCTGGTAACTAAAGGCGATCGTTCTTCTGAACCAAAAACATACATTTCCCGCCCCCGCCACTTGGACGAGGACAATTGAGCAACCCCATATGGTCTCCCAGCCGTGCAGCTGATCAACGCAGGTCGCTCGGGTTAGTATATTTGACTTGGACAACTCTGTTCGTTTCAGTCGCGATACGCATCCCGGGCCGGCTAGACCCAAACTGCGCCTCCCATCAGACGATGGAAACGACCGAGATCAATGCCACACTCGGCACGATCAAACAGTGTTGATTGATTTCTCTCTATACGATGTAAAAGACGAACAGCTTACGCTGTTCTGCCGTCCAATCGGACGGTTAAGAACCCGAAGGTGCTTAACGATCTGATCGAAAGGAAAGTGGTGGAGCCTAGGAGGATCGAACTCCTGACCTCCTGAATGCAAATCAGGCGCTCTCCCAGCTGAGCTAAGGCCCCGTAAAGGTCGCTCTCATTGCTTTTGTGACCAAAAGCAACTGCCGCGACATCGCCTTTTTGCCTCACGGCAAAAATGGCTTGGTGGGTCGAGGAGGACTTGAACCTCCGACCTCACGCTTATCAGGCGTGCGCTCTAACCACCTGAGCTACCGACCCAGTTGACTTGCTTTCAGCAAGTCGACGTTGCCCGACAGGCGATTTTGCATCGCAAAATCTGCCGAGAGGGCCAGACCCCACAGCGTTGCGGGCCTGATATATTCTGAAGAGATATGAGGACGGCTCGGTCCATGAGTTTGATCAACTTTGTTTGTTGATCTTCTGCTAAGTGTATCACGAGATTTGAGATCAATTAAGATCGGACAAATCTAACCAGATACATCCTTAGAAAGGAGGTGATCCAGCCGCAGGTTCCCCTACGGCTACCTTGTTACGACTTCACCCCAGTCGCTGATCCTACCGTGGTCCGCTGCCTCCAAAAGGTTAGCGCACGGCCGTCGGGTAGAACCAACTCCCATGGTGTGACGGGCGGTGTGTACAAGGCCCGGGAACGTATTCACCGCGTCATGCTGTTACGCGATTACTAGCGATTCCGACTTCATGGGGTCGAGTTGCAGACCCCAATCCGAACTGAGATAGCTTTTTGGGATTAACCCATTGTCACTACCATTGTAGCACGTGTGTAGCCCAACCCGTAAGGGCCATGAGGACTTGACGTCATCCACACCTTCCTCCCGCTTATCACGGGCAGTTTCCATAGAGTGCCCAGCCGAACTGCTGGCAACTAGGGATGTGGGTTGCGCTCGTTGCCGGACTTAACCGAACATCTCACGACACGAGCTGACGACAG
>NZ_JBXWQZ010000136.1:0-1339 GCF_059612645.1 Ruegeria sp. YKSF131
GCAGAATCCCATGTTGACCGGTCCATCGACGGGCCGGGGGCTTTCATCGAAACCAATGTCCTGGGCACATACAACATGCTGGAGGCGGCGCGCAGCTATTGGGCCGGACAGGGAAAACCGGACACTTTCAGGTTCCACCATATCTCGACCGATGAAGTCTTTGGCAGCCTGGGGCCCTCCGGCCAGTTCACCGAGGATACTCCCTATGATCCGCGGTCACCCTATTCCGCATCGAAAGCCTCCAGCGATCATCTGGTCCGGGCCTGGCACGAGACCTATGGCCTGCCGGTGGTGCTGACCAACTGTTCGAACAATTACGGACCCTATCATTTCCCTGAAAAGCTGATCCCTGTTGTGATCCTGAACGCAATCGCGGGCAAGGCGCTGCCGATCTATGGTGACGGCTCGAATGTCCGCGACTGGCTGTATGTCGAGGATCACGCCGACGCGCTTTTGCTGGTGGTGCAAAAGGGGGCTGTCGGCCGGTCCTACAACATCGGTGGCGAGAACGAGCGCAGCAATCTGGAACTGGTGCAGACGCTTTGCGCGATCCTGGACGACCTGCGCCCGAAACCGCAGGGGGTCTATGCGGACCAGATCACCTTTGTCACAGACCGCCCCGGGCATGATGCGCGTTACGCCATCGATCCCTCGCGGATGCGCAACGAAATGAACTGGCGCCCATCCGTGACGGTAGAGGAGGGTCTGCGCAGAACGGTTGAATGGTACCTGAACAATGAAGAGTGGTGGCGGTCCCTGCAAGGCCGGTCCGGCGTTGGCGAACGGCTGGGGGTCAGCGCGTGAAACTTCTGGTCTTCGGGGCGACCGGTCAGCTGGGCCGGGAACTGATCCGGTGTGGCGGGGAAATCTCGGTTGAAGCGCTTGGGCGCGACAAGGCGGATTTTACCGATCCCGAAGGGTGCGCGGCCCTGGTTCGCAACACCGATGCGGATGCGGTGATCAACGCCGCCGCATATACCGCCGTCGACAAGGCCGAGGCGGAGGAAGACCTTGCCCTGCTGATCAACGGAACCACGCCCACGGCGCTGGCCAAAGCTGCGGCCGGGCGCGGATTGCCGTTTGTTCAGGTCTCGACGGATTATGTGTTTGACGGGGCGGGCACGGCCCCGTTTCCGCCCGACCACGCGACCGGCCCGCTGGGCGCCTATGGGCGCACCAAGCTGGCGGGTGAGGCCGGTGTGATTGCGGCGGGCGGACCCCATGCAATCATACGAACCTCGTGGGTGGTGTCGTCACATGGACATAACTTCGTCAAAACCATGCTGCGCCTCGGCAAAGAGCGTGACCGCCTGACGATCGTCGCAGACCAGATTGGCGG
>NZ_JBXWQZ010000137.1:0-1287 GCF_059612645.1 Ruegeria sp. YKSF131
GCCTGCTGCCGGTCCAGACCCTCGATAAATTGCGTCATCAACAACCTCCGTACCGAATACGGAAATTATACCATCAGTCCGGTCAAAATAGGGGAGTTTTCACACACCCTCTCCGCAAAGCAGACGCCCAACGAGCTCTTTCTGATGGCTGCTTCTGACCTCACCAACGCGTATCCTACGCTCAATTTCGATTGGTTGTTAAGGCAATGCGACCGGGTTTTCATCGAGTGTCCGGAGGTAAGAAATCAAGTCTGCGCGATCCTGATCAAACCAAACTCCATCTAAGTCCATCTTTGTTCCCGGAATGTATTCTCGTGGACGCCCAAGAAACGAGTTTAGATTGTCGTAGTCCCAGACACCTGAAATCGCTGACAAAGCCGTCGAGTACTCGTAGCCATCGTACGAGCCAATGGTGCGCCCGAGAACTCCCCAAAGTGGCGGACCTTCATTGGCTTGAACTTGCCCATTGTTCTCCAGGCTGTGACAGGCTTTGCAGGCACCTGCCAGAGTTTCTCCTCGGCCCCTATCGGCATTACCAATCAAGTGCTTCACACTAGGGATACTTGCACTTGTATGTACGCCAGCATCCAATAGCATGGTCACGATTTCGTCGTGCCCACGCAACGAGGCGAAATGCAGTGCTGTCCCAAGCCAAGGATCCACGACAGTTGGATCAGCACCGGCTTCCAAAAGCAATCGAACAACTTCTGTGTGTCCGTTGCTTGACGCAACATGGATTGGGTATGCAAGAGTTTTTTCGTACTCAGCATTGGGAAGAGAGTAGTTTGGGTCGGCCCCAGCCTCCAACAGGGCCGCGACCACGTCCGTACGACCGAACCGAGATGCTACTACGAGTGGTGACGAACCTTCAAAACGAGCGCCTGTGGTGCTCGGCAGATCCACCGGCACTCCTTTTTCGATTTCTGACATAACTTTTGCGACATCGCCTTTTCTAGCCATCAAGTGGATCATTTCAGCGAAACTTGTCGACATGGTGGCGCATAGCGCAGCCACCCCCGCGAGAAATGTTTTCCAAGTTCTGTTCATTGCGGCATCCCCCCGGTTGTGGGAGCCTTAATACCACAACTAGTCGTCAATTTCATTTCTTGCAAAGAGTGGCCGCTTTGTCCGCATGTGAGACGTAGAACAGGAGCGCAGCGAATGTCCGGATTGGATCGATATTGTTGAAAAACAACGTGTTGCTGGCGCAGAGAGAGGCGTACCGAACTGAGCGCGAGTGCCTTTCTTGTCAGGCTTTGCTCGTTTGCTGCGGTGCGGGAAAGATCT
>NZ_JBXWQZ010000138.1:0-1273 GCF_059612645.1 Ruegeria sp. YKSF131
CGGATTTTTCACCCAGTCCTTGTCGGACCGCGATCCTGAGCTTTTTGGCTCGATCCGGTCTGAGCTGGGTCGTCAGCGCGACGAGATCGAGCTGATTGCGTCCGAGAACATCGTCTCTGCCGCCGTGATGGAGGCGCAGGGTTCGGTGATGACCAACAAATATGCCGAAGGTTACCCGGGCCGGCGCTATTACGGGGGCTGCGAGTTTGTTGACATCGCCGAGAATCTGGCCATCGACCGCGCCAAGCAGCTGTTTGGCTGTGGCTTTGCCAATGTGCAGCCGAACTCGGGCAGCCAGGCCAACCAGGGCGTGTTCCAGGCGCTGATCCAGCCCGGCGACACCATTCTGGGCATGAGCCTGGATGCCGGTGGCCACCTGACCCACGGCGCGCGGCCCAACCAGTCGGGCAAGTGGTTCAACGCCGTGCAATACGGCGTGCGCCAGCAGGACAACATGCTGGACTATGATCAGGTCGAGGCGCTGGCGAAAGAGCATAACCCCAAGCTGATCATCGCGGGCGGTTCGGCCATCCCGCGTCAGATCGACTTTGCCCGCATGCGCGAGATCGCCGACATGGTCGGCGCCTATCTGCACGTGGACATGGCGCATTTCGCCGGTCTGGTTGCGGCAGGCGAGCATCCCAGCCCGTTCCCCTACGCGCATGTGGCGACCACCACCACACACAAGACCCTGCGCGGCCCACGTGGGGGCATGATCCTGACCAATGATGAAGATATCGCTAAGAAAGTGAACTCGGCGATCTTCCCCGGCATTCAGGGCGGCCCGCTGATGCATGTGATCGCGGCCAAGGCCGTGGCCTTTGGCGAGGCGCTGCGCCCCGAGTTCAAAAGCTATATCCAGCAGGTCGTGATCAATGCGCAGGCGCTCAGCGATCAGCTGATCAAGGGCGGGCTCGACACCGTGACCCACGGCACCGACACCCATGTGGTGCTGGTTGACCTGCGCCCCAAGGGCGTCAAGGGCAACGCCACCGAAAAGGCCCTGGGCCGGGCGCATATCACCTGCAACAAGAACGGCGTGCCATTTGACCCGGAAAAGCCGACCATCACGTCGGGCATCCGCCTGGGCAGCCCCGCCGGCACCACCCGCGGCTTTGGCGAGACCGAATTCCGCCAGATCGCCGACTGGATCATCGAAGTGGTCGACGGCCTGGCAGCCAACGGCGAAGACGGCAACTCCGAAGTCGAAGCCCGCGTCCGCGCCCAGGTCGCAGATCTCTGCAACCGCTTCCCCATCTACCCGAACCTGTAA
>NZ_JBXWQZ010000139.1:0-1252 GCF_059612645.1 Ruegeria sp. YKSF131
CGCTTCCTGCCTCGGTCCCATCATCGCCAATCCTCCCGCCCACTGGAAGAATTGAATCAGCAGTTCATGCATCGATCAAGGAAGAGTTTTTCAACAAAATAAGCCCAAAGCGGAAGCCATGCATTGTTAATCCACAATTGTTTGGAAAAAGCGACTCTAGTGTTACAATGGACAAAATAGAAATCGGAGGAAGCACGTAGATGCCGTTAGGTCGCTTCTCGATCGCCCGATTTGTTTGCTTGCTGGTTCTGTTGCCGGGCGTGGCGGTCGCTCAAGAACTGGTGCAATTTGCCCGCTCGGGCGATTTGACAGCTCTTCAAGCCGCATTGCCCGAAGGATCAGAGCCAGACCCCGACCAGTTGGTTCTGCCGCTCTATTTAGCATCTCAGCGTGGACATAAAGACATAGTGACTTATTTGTTGTCGCTGGGTGCAAATGCCGATTCAGCCACTGATTTCGGCACGGCGTTGGGCATTGCCGCCCGGAACAACTCGACAGAGATTGTTGAGTCCCTTCTTGCTGCAGGGGCCGACCCGAACTTACCCGGCGGCGAAGATGGCAAGATGCCACTACATCACGCAGCGGAGCGCGGTGCGCTCGGTACCGCACAGGTGCTGTTAGATAATGGAGCGGATGTGAACGCAGTTTCGCCAGACTCGGGCTTTTCTGCCGTGCATTTTGCGGCGTCGAAGGAGCGAACCGACATGGTCGCATTTTTGGAGAACGCTGGTGCCGCGCCAGCGCCTGTCGATGCGCTCAGCCCGGGCGAGCTCGAAGAGGCCGACATTGAGAAGGGACGCCTGATTGCAATTGAGTGCGGTGGTTGTCACAACATGGCCGCCGGCGCTACTGATTGGCACCAATTTCCCGCACCCAACTTATTTGGTGTTGTTGATCGGCCTAAAGCTTCGCTAGAGGGCTTCCCCTATTCCAAAGCGATGCTATCTCAAAGCGGGCGTTGGACAGTTGAGGAACTTAACATTTTTCTTGCCGACCCGTACAATGTCATCCCCGGTACGACAATGAGCCGCGGCGCTTTATCAGACCGGGCTTCGAGAATCGCGATCATTGCCCACCTGAGCCGCCTGAGGCAATAAGACCGGTTAGTGACGCGAATAACTCCAAAGGACCGCTTCGTCCGGATACTGTTGAAAAACTCTGCTTGAGCGATGCTTTGGCTGCTGATTCAATTCTCTTGAGTTGCAGGAGAGTTGCTGATGATGGGACCGAGGCAAGTTGCGCAGGGTGCGCT
>NZ_JBXWQZ010000140.1:0-1204 GCF_059612645.1 Ruegeria sp. YKSF131
ACCCTGCGCAACTTGCCTCGGTCCCATCATCAGCAACTCTCCTGCAACTCAAGAGAATTGAATCAGCAGCCAAAGCATCGCTCAAGCAGAGTTTTTCAACAGTATCTCCGCTCAGCGGACCCCCATGAGATTAACAGAGAATGCCCGGTTCGAACCCATTCGGACTTTACTATGTTTCTGTGCTAGTTTGGAAATGTTGTGCGCGCCGTCGTATTGGAGGTTATCCACATGGCACACATTGCGCTGTTGCGGTCCATGTATTCGATGAAGGGTCGCCCAGTTGTTGATATCGGAGCGGGGGATGGCGTGTACTCAAAGCAACTTCATGCGGAGGGTGCACATGTAACCGCCATCGAAGTTGACCCCGCCAAAGTATCGAATGCGAAATCAAACTTGCCACCCGACGTTGATGTTCGACTAGGAACGGCAGAAAACTTGCCTTTGGAAACAAACTCACAGCAGTTGGCCTGTTTCTTCTTTTCTCTACATCACGTGCCAGCCAATCTGCACGAAGCCGCCTTCGATGAAGTTCGCCGGGTTTTGAGGCAAAACGGTCGATTGCATGTGGTCGAACCTTATCCGTATGGAACAATGTTTGACGTAGTTCGGATGGTCGAAGACGAGACGTCTGTGCGTACAAACTCCCACAACGTTTTGAATCGACTCGATAAAGACCAAAGCTACAGCTTGTTGGCCAAAAATGAGTATGTTTTGACCCGGGAGTACCCAACTTTTGAGTACTTTTTGGATAAGATCGTGCGACCTGATCCTGACAGGTATTCACAGTACGAAGCAGTGGCTTCCGATATGCGGCAAACTTTTGAAAGCGTCATCGAAAGCGTCGATGGCAAGCGCGTCCTACATCAACCGTGCGCATCATATCACTACCAAGTTTTCACCTAGAGTTTTGACGGCCCAGTGTCCTAATTGTCTGCAAAGTTGACGCTCCGAACTAAAACACCCTCGCAGCATTCAGCGAGGGTGTTTTCTTTGTAAGAGCTCGTTACGTCTTGCGTCGTTCTTGACTATGCAACGCCTCCGGTAAGAGGCGTGGCGAAACGCCTGCGCCCTTTTCACGTTCCATAGACAAGATTTAAAGCGTCCCGCCTTTAACCTGAGACATATCCAGCAGCCTTGAAGTAGTTCCGACATTCTTGCGCCGAGTAGAGGTCGCATACATGGCCGATGGCATTGAACATATCGG
>NZ_JBXWQZ010000141.1:0-1059 GCF_059612645.1 Ruegeria sp. YKSF131
ATTGGGCCGGGACGCTTTGGCCAATGGTGAACAGCGCCTGCGCTCCGAGGCCGAGATGCTACGCATCTTCAAGGGTCATGAAGGTGCCGTTGCCCGCGCCCATGTGCTCAGCGAAGAGTTGAAGTTCTCGCTGGGTGAGCTGCGTTATGAATACCCCAGCGAGGGCAGCGAACAGGAAACCCCGACCCAGCGCCTGCACCGTCTGGCGCATGAGGGGCTGAAATGGCGCTATCCCGCCGGGGCGTCCGAAAAGGCGAAAAAAATGCTGGTGCATGAGCTGACGCTGATCGGCAAGCTGAAATACGAACCCTACTTCCTGACCGTCCGCGATATCGTCCATTTCGCCCGTTCGCGCAGCATCCTGTGCCAGGGGCGCGGGTCAGCGGCCAATTCGGTCGTCTGCTTTTGCCTCGGCATCACCGAGGTCAGCCCCGAGATGGGCACCATGGTGTTTGAACGCTTCGTCTCCGAGGCGCGCGATGAACCGCCAGACATAGACGTCGATTTCGAACATGAACGCCGCGAAGAGGTGATCCAGCACATCTATGACCGCTATGGCCGCGAACGCGCAGGCCTTTGCGCCACTGTCGTGCATTATCGCGGCAAACGCGCAATCCGCGAGGTTGGCCGCGCCATGGGCCTGACCGAAGACACGATCTCGGCACTTTCCTCACAGCTTTGGGGGTTTTTCTCGGCCTCGGGGCTTGAGGCACAACGGATGCGCGAAATTGGCCTCGACCCCGAAGATCGGCGCCTGAAACAGACTTTAATGCTGGTTTATGAGATCGACGGCTTTCCTCGCCACCTCTCGCAGCATGTCGGCGGGTTCATCATCACCGAGGGTCGGCTGGATGAGCTTGTCCCCATCGAAAACGCCACGATGGAGGGCCGCACTGTCATCTGCTGGGACAAGGACGATATCGACAGTCTTGGCATCCTCAAGGTCGATGTCCTCAGCCTCGGGATGCTCACCTGCATCCGCAAGGCGTTTGACCTGATCGGCCAGCATCACCAGACCAGCTACACCCTTGCCACCCTGCCGCCCGAGGATCCGGTGGT
>NZ_JBXWQZ010000142.1:0-1168 GCF_059612645.1 Ruegeria sp. YKSF131
CAAGAGTTCTCCGAGGGGCATTCTCCCAAAGCCATCGCGCGCCGCCTGAACGCCGAAGGTATTCCCGGTCCCCGTGGCAAGTTATGGCGTGACACGGCCATTCGAGGGCACAGAGTGCGTGGGACGGGCCTTCTCAACAATGAGCTCTACATCGGCCGCCTTGTTTGGAACCGGCTGCGCTACATCAAGGACCCGGAGACCGGCAGACGTGTTTCCCGTCTCAACGATCCGTCCAAATGGATCATCACGGAAGTCCCCGAACTGCGGATCGTCGGGGATGAACTTTGGGAGGCGGTCAAGCAGCGGCAAGGCGAGATCGAGGCTGATCCCCGCGTCAAAGCCATCAAGGAAACCAAGTTTTGGGAGAAGCGTCGCAAGAAGCACCTTCTGACAGGACTTGCATTCTGCGGAACCTGCGGAGGGCCACTCGCCACTGTCGGGCGCGACTACCTCGCCTGTTCTGCCGCTCGCAAACTCGGTACTTGTTCCCATAAGCAATCCATTCGCCGCAATGTCCTGGAAGACGCCGTTCTGGATTTGCTTCGTCAGCGTCTGATGCAGCCCGACGCAGTGGCCGCTTTTATCAAGTCCTTCAGCGAAGCCGCCAACGCAGAAGCAGGCACAGCGGAGGTAGCCCGGACCCGTCTGCAATCCGAGCGGGACAAAGCTGCGCGCAAACTGAATGGGTTTTATGACGCGATTGCAGAAGGCATTCGCACCTCAGGTCTTCAAACGCGGCTCGAAGAACTCGAAGCGCAGATCGCCGATCTGGATGCCAAGCTCTCCGGACCTAAGCCTTCACCGGTGCGACTGCACCCAAATCTGTCGGAACTTTATCGCTCCAAGGTCGCAGATCTGGCACAGGCGCTATCGGATCCGTCGATCCGCACCGGGGCCTTGGAGATTATCCGGGGCCTGATTGAACGTGTTACGGTCGAGCACACCAACGAGGGCGTTCAGATCGAACTGGAAGGGGCACTTTCAGCGATGATTGGTCTGGCCCAGAACGAACAAAGCCGCCCTGAGGCGGCTTGTTCGAGACTCTGTTCGACCGAAGTGGTTGCGGGAGTAGGATTTGAACCTACGACCTTCAGGTTATGAGCCTGACGAGCTACCGGGCTGCTCCATCCCGCGACACTTTAGTGGTCTATTGCCTGTTCGGCTACTT
>NZ_JBXWQZ010000143.1:0-967 GCF_059612645.1 Ruegeria sp. YKSF131
CAGTGTATACCGTCAGTTCCGTTTCCGATGCCGCAGCCGTCGCCGTCAGTAAACCGAACGCCAAAACCGCATAAATTGATCTCTTCTGTTTCATGGTTGTCCTCTGTTGGTTGATCTTCGTTTTTGGGCGCCTTCTTTTGCGAGGCGCTTTGGGTCATTTGCATCCAGTGCCCGCCGGTTCAAAAGATTTGGACCCTCAAGATGCGCTGTTCACATGCGAAGTGTCGGAGCGATACCTTTCCATATCAGGTTGCCAAAACCAGCCCGCACAGGAATTCCAGTTTAGCATTGCCGCCGCTTTGAAACCATCCTTGGACCGAAGTGAAACCTCTTTCCCAAGGATCGCGATGAACAAACAAAACGGTCTAGATTCGTGTTAATTTGTGCTCCATTTAGGTCTTTATCGTGAAAAATGTATCAAATTGATTGGCTGGTCAAGAAAAACCAACAAAAAGCCACACAATTGCGAGCTGCTTCTACTTTGGGACAAGGGTAATGCCCTGAATGAATTTCACCCAATCGAAATCCCACTGAATCGCGCCATGTTTCCCAGAGGCTTCGACCCCTGAGTTGGGCGAGGCCAGAGTGAGAAAACAACAAGCAAGCTTTCTTCTGAAACACAGGATAGTGCGGTTTGAGCTGGACAGCCAAGAGCGTCACAGCTGCGTTGCGAATCTCTTCACGGCTGGAGGCAATCGTGCTTTGTCACAAATGCCCTTCACCTTGATGTGCATCTCACCCATTGTACAGCGGGTTTGGCATGGTCCTTTGCGCCCGTGCACCGTTTCATTTTGCAATAGACCTATCAAGAAGCCGGCCGCCGCAATCGGCGGCCGATTGTTAATGCAGCGGATTATTCGAACTCTTCAAAGGTTTCCCTCACAGCATCGTCCACTGCCCCGGCCAGCAACCTGCCACCATCGTTGTCGCAGGCGTCTTCAAGCTCTTCGACGAACTCGGTCTTGAG
>NZ_JBXWQZ010000144.1:0-1051 GCF_059612645.1 Ruegeria sp. YKSF131
GGTATCCCGCATCTGAGAAGCTGGAGATCATCCGCCTCGTCGAAGGATCGCATCTTCCGACCAGGCGTACGCTGGACAAACTCGGCATCCCCAGAACCACTTTCTATCGCTGGTATGACCGATATCTGGCTGGTGGACCCGAGGCGCTTGAGGATCGCAGCCCCAAGCCATCACGGGTCTGGAACCGCATTCCGCAGCCGATGCGTGAGAAGATCAAGGACCTGGCTCTGAAGGAAAGCGATCTGTCGCCGCGTGAGTTGGCCGTGCAGTTCACCGACACAGAAAAGTACTTTGTCTCAGAGGCTTCGGTCTATCGCATCCTCAAATCCTACGACCTCATCACCAGCCCGGCCTATGTGGTTCTATCGGCGGCCGACGAGTTCCACGACAAAACCTCTCGGCCAAACCAGCTTTGGCAGACCGACTTTACCTATCTGAAGGTGATTGGCTGGGGCTGGTTCTACCTGTCGACCATCCTCGATGATTACAGCCGCTATATCATCGCTTGGAAGCTTTGCACGACGATGAAGTCGGGCGATGTGACCGACACGCTAGACCTGGCGCTGCAAGCCTCAGGTTGTGATCAGGCGACGGTTCTGCATAAGCCACGGCTGCTCAGCGACAATGGGTCCAGCTACATCTCCAGCGAGTTGGCCGATTGGCTGGAGGACCGGCAGATGGATCATATTCGAGGTGCTCCGTATCACCCGCAAACTCAGGGGAAGATCGAGCGATGGCACCAGACCTTGAAGAACCGCATCCTGCTGGAAAACTACTATCTGCCCGGCGATCTCAGGCAACAGATCGATGCCTTTGTCAATCATTACAACCATCGACGCTATCACGAGAGCCTACAAAACCTCACCCCGGCCGATGTCTACTTCGGACGCGGGCAGACCATTCTAAATCAACGAGAAAGGATCAAACGAAAGACCATCGAAACGCGACGCTTGCTTCACCGCAAATCCGCCGCATAATCACATGAACCAGATGAGCCAGACCCTCTCTTAGCTCACGCCGCCATCTGTCCCAAAATCCCTGACGACGGACA